>CAYYWN010000019.1:0-17840 GCA_964474485.1 uncultured Clostridium sp.
ATCTTTAAATGTATTTCTTACAATAGTCCTTATTTATATATTGACATTGAAGCCTTGCCTGTTCTATCTTTCCTAAAACCCAAATTTCCTTATATTCTTACTGCGTTCATACTGCTTTGGCCACTCCACATCATCACCTAAGGTTTTTGCTGTCTGAAGAGCCCAATAGGGATTTCTGAGTAGTTCTCTCCCAAGGTAAACTAGGTCTCCCCTTCCATTCCAAATGATTTCATCTGCAAGACTCACATCTGTAACTAGCCCACCAACAAGTGCCGGTATCCCCGTTAAATTTCTAATCTTCTTTCCTACCTCTATTTGATATCCAGGATAAGTAATAATTCTTTTAGGAATAATACCTCCTGAACTTATGTTTACTATATCTATCCCGAAGTTCTTAACTAAATTAATAATTTCAGCAATGTCTTCTGTAGAATTACCATTTTCATCATACTCTTCCCCGGAAACCCTTAACATGATAGGCTTATGATGTGGCCATTCATCTTTTACTGCTTGAATAACTTCAAATAAGAACCTTGCCCTATTTTCAATGCTTCCACCGTATTCATCATCTCTTTTATTACTAAGTGGTGACATGAATTGGTTTATAAGATATCCATGAGCTCCATGCAACTCTATTATATCAAACCCAGCTATAAGAGCTCGCCTAGCAGATTCTTTAAATGATTCTATAATACTTTTTATATCTGTATGAGTCATTTTTTCTGGCACTTTGTATTCTTCACTAAAGGGAATGTTACTAGGGGCAATAACTCTTTCATTGTCCAAACTAGCTTTTCTACCTGCATGATTTAATTGTATACCTATCTTCCCACCATGTTTATGAACCTTATCTACAATATCTTTTAAACCTTCAATGTGCTTGTCATCCCAAATTCCTAAATCGCTTGATTCTATTTTCCCTTCTGATGACACAGCAGTGGCCTCTATTATTATTAATCCTATACCTCCAATGGCTCTTGTGGCATAATGTATTATATGCCAATCATTAGCATATCCTTCACTCGCACTATCCATGCACATTGGAGCCATTACTATTCTATTTTTTAGTTCCAAATCTTTTATTTTAAATTCACTAAATATTCCTGGCATTATTCTACCTCTACTTTCTATTTAATATATGCTTAGGTATTTTTCATCTATGCTATTATTCTTTATTTTTAAATTAACTTTTAGTATCATTATATATGTTTTACTATATTAAAAATAGTACACAGATTTATACCGTTAATATGTAGTAGTATTATAAAAGTAATAGAAAGATCTCCACCAAACCATGGATCACTTCATGCTAAAATTAGATTTTTACACTAAATAAAACCTCCTATCTAATTTTTAAAATCAGATTAGAGGTCATATAGTTAATATATTTAATTACCTTTTTTACTTATGATACCTTTGTCATTTGACACACCATGAATTCCGTCTCCTATGGTTGCTTCCATTTCTATCTTATATACGTCCTTATAATCCTCTGTGTTTACCTCCATTACTTTCTTATCTATATCATCCTTTTTTGTCACCTTTTCCTTACCCATATTATTATGTTCTCCTATACTTACGTCCATGCCTGCCTTATCTATTTCATTATGTTCTTCAACCTCTATTTTTTCTATTTTATTAAGCTCTTCAGCGTCTACCTTTTCTATTTTATTAGCCTCTTCAACCTTTATTTTATCTACCTTTTTAGTTTTTTCAGCATCTATCTTATCTATCTTATCTATCTTATCTATCTTTTTATTAGCTTTTACCATTTTAGTTATTATAACTGGATCTTTATTCTTAGAGGCCTCTTCCATGTTTTTAAAAATTTTAATTTCATTATTTATATATTCTTGTTTATTAACATCAGCTTTTATAAAATCCTTATTATTTAAAAATGAATATGCATCTTCATTTCTAACTACAGTTTCTATAATATTTTCTGAATTAATTAGTTCTTTTATGATAATTTCAATTTTATCAGTTCCAAATTTTTCTAAAACTTTATCATATAAAACAATTTCATTTAATAATATCGGCCTAAAAGATGACTTTATAGCATGTAAAACTCTTACTTTATTTAATATATAGTCTATTTGTTCTACCTGTAAATCTTTAAAGGGTTCTAACTGAAATTTAGCCTTTTCAATTTCTTCTTCTATTTGAACTTTATATATTTCAACTAATAAGAATTCATTGAACCTAATCTTAGGTCCATCTACATATTTAGTTATTAACTTATCCTCTATCTTGTTTATTATTTTTAAAACAGCTAGTTCATTTAGTATTCTTTCAAATATATCTTCTTCTATATCCTTTAGTATATTATCTGCCTCTTTTATTTGATTTGCTGATAGCTTAATATTACAATCCGATAGTAACAATTTTACTCTTATCTTATAGCAAAAGTTGTTTTGAATTTCAGGTGACAACTTATCTAAAAGATGTGACATTTTATTAGTTATAATTAGCACCTTTTTGTCTACATATAAATTATGTTTTTTTATTATATTAATTTCTTCTTTTGCATACTTACTGTTTGTGTTGTAAGATTGGTCATTATCTTTAGTAAGGTTTTTAAAAGTATCAAAAATATCCATATAATCCTCCTAAATATTCTAGTTTTAAAACTTACAAACCTTTTACGTTATATCGCTCTTATTATTATTATTAAATATTTTCATAAAATATAACCTTTATCATCCCATCTAATATTTCTGTAACAGCTTTATGCTTTAAGAATAGAATATAACTGATAAGAATTTAAAATTCTAAGCAAAATATTAGGAGGTTTCCAATGTATAATCCGTTCTTTTATTGTCCCCTTTCAAATAATCAAGCCTTTAACTCATTATTGGATGAACAAATGAGAAGTTTTTATAGGTTTGAAGATAATAGTAACTCTAAAGTTTTTAATAATCCTCAGGTTTTAGATGATCTTGAAAATGTTAATGACCTTGAAGTTTTTAATGATACTAAAGATCTTAATGACATTGACATTTTTGATGATTTTGAAAACTTTAATGAACTTCAAGATTACAAGCTAATTGAAGACTACAATGAACCTAAGACCATTGAAGTTCCTTATGAAAATGATTATTCAAATGACTATAGATCTTTAAATGAAAACGATGAGGATTATCTAGAAAAGACTAGAGCTCCACAGCAAGATGTAAATAGAATATTAGCACTTCTTAATATTCAAAGACCTCATCTTGTACGAAATTTTGAAAGATTTGGCGTAAGTCGTGCACTTACTAATATCTACTTTAGTATTGCTATATCCTACACTATAGACAATGCCAAAAGACATAGCGGAAACATAAACCAAAGAACAAATGCTATATTTAACAATTTTAAAAGGAGTTACATTTGGATATTTACCTCTCTTCGTTCTAAAGGGGTACCTAATAATATAATTGACAGTACCTTTAGAGAAGTAATAGAATTTACTTTAATAAATCTTGATACTCCTACCCCACCTAATCCATCTAATAGATGGAGTAACTGGGAAGACCTTGGTGGTATCTTAACTTTTGGTCCTGGTGTATCCTCATGGGCACCTAATAGACTCGATACCTTTGTAACCGGAACTGACAATGCTTTATATCATAAGTGGTGGAATGGTTCAAGGTGGAGTGATTTTGAAAAACTTGGTGGGGTATTAACCTCAGCTCCTGCTGCTGTTTCATGGGGAAACAATAGAATTGATGTATTTGGAAGAGGTACAGACAATGCTATGTGGCATATCTTCTGGAATGGCTCAAGGTGGAGCAATTGGGAAAGCCTTGGTGGAGTTTTAACCTCTTCCCCTGCAGTTTCCTCATGGGCTCCTAATAGACTTGATACCTTTGTACGCGGAACTGATAATGCTTTATATCATAAATGGTGGGATGGTTCGAGATGGAGTGACTGGGAAAACCTTGGCGGAAGATTAACTTCAGCTCCTACTGCTGTTTCGTGGGGAAATAATAGAATTGATGTATTATCTCGTGGTGAGGGAAATCGTCTGTATCACATATTCTGGAATGGTTCTAGATGGAGCAGTTGGCAAAACCTTGGTGGAAATATAACCTCAGCTCCCGCAGTATCCTCTAGAGCATCCAATAGACTTGAAGTATTTGCAAGAGGTCAAAATAACCAACTGATGACCATGTCATGGAACGGATCACGCTGGAGCAATTGGAGTAATCTTGGAGGCACCATCACCTCTGATCCATCAGCAGTATCCTGGGGTCCAAACAGAACTGACGTATTTGCTAGAGGCACAAACAATGCAATGTGGCATATTTGGAGAAATTAATTAATCTATAAAAATAGAACCCTGTGAAAATAGAATTAATTTCTATCTCCACAGGGCTCTTATAATATTTTCTATCTATTTATAAAATTCTTGAGTAGCATAGTATCTATTTCCTGATTTATAAACACCTACTCCTATGCTTGTGAAGTTAGATGATAATATATTTGCTCTGTGCCCTGATGAATTCATCCAATTTGTCATGAATTTGTCAGCAACAGCATTTGCATCAGAAATACCACCTATATAAGCTATATTTTCACCCCAAGCTCTATATGAAACTCCGTCTTTAGCCATTTGAGTAGTTATAAGTTGTCCTTCAGGGTTCTTGTGATCAAAATAACCTCTATCACCCATGTCCTTTGACTTAATTCTTGCATACTTTTCCATTGAACTATTGTAGCTTAACTGAGACATTCCAGCTTTAGCTCTTTCTGCATTTACCCTATTAAATATAAGTTGCTCCACCTTAGCTTCAAAGTTTGCCTCACTTGTTACTACCCCTGCGGATGGCTTAACAGGCGCAGGTGTAACTGCGGGTGTTGGAGCAGGCGTAGGATTTGGTGCTGGTGTAGGTGCAGGTGTTACCGATGGTTTTACACTTACATTTCCTCTTGAAGGTCTAGATACCCTTGAAGTTCTATTTGATCTTAATACTTCAACAGAAAAATTATTATCCTTACTAGCTTCATTAATGTTAGCTTGTCCTGTAACATTATTATCTAAAGTAGTTTCATTAGAAATCTTCTCTTCCTTTGCTTGTCCATTTACTACTAATTCAACAACTTCATTAGCTCTGTCCTTATTAATTTCTTCTTTAGTAACTTCCTTTTTAGTCGAATTATCTTCAACTATAATAGCCTTTTCTACTACATCGCTTTCTTTATCTTGCTTTACACTTTCTATTCCTAAAATAGCCCTTAGTGGATTAATCCACTCCGTGCCGCTTTTAATTGTTCCTCCCATTAATCCAGTACCTGTTAATGCACCACATATAATTAGTGTAATAAACTTTTTTCTCATTAGTTTCACTCCTTTTAATTTGTGTTGTTATTAGTTATACCATAAAACCAATGATTTTTTATTAGTAACCTAATTCCTATAATTCAATAATAATCCCCTAGTGGTTAATTCAGTATTTAACTCATAAATTGTTACTTTTTCCCTATGTTCATTTGTTATACCTTAGTATTACCTCAACCACAGTGGCTAAGGTATAATTACTTATTACTAAATATCAATATAATTATAACTATAAATACAAATTAGGATACAAATTTCCATATACTAAAAAGCCCTAATAAAATTAGGGCAACAATTATCATATTTATCCTCTATAAGATATAATATTACATTTAAAGTTCATACTCCACTATAATTATCTATGTCATAATGGAAATATATCTATTCATTACTCTCATTATCTTTATTTAACTGTTTTAAAATATCCTTTAGTTGCTTTGGTATTGGTAATCCTATCTTAGCTGCATTTTCTATAATACTTATTCCTTCATTGGAAATATAGAAAAAGATAATAGCAGTACGGATTACGCTACCATTCTTAACGAGATAAATATCTATAACATTTCCTATCCCCACAAGAATAAAAATAAGAATCTTTTTAAATATTCCTCTAAATCCAACTTCACTTGATAGCTTTCTTTCTACCACCGCTACCATGATTCCGGTTATATAATCAATAACAATAAAGGTAATCAATGCATACATAAATCCATCAACTCCTCCTAAAAGCCAACCAATATAGCCACCAATAGCAGTGAATATACCTTGGAATATGCTGTGAATCATATTAGTTAAGTTTTTCATTATTTTATCTCTCCCCGCTCTCTTCCATTACTCTTAATTTTTCACTGGACTTAGAAGACTTAGTGTTTAAACTTTTCAGTATGCTCATTAAAAGGGGATTTATCAATATTTTTATTGTCTATATTATAATATATAAAATACTCCTATATGTACCTTAAATATTATGACAGCCATAATAAATACATACCTTCACGTACTTACAAAAGTTAACCTTTCAGTATAATTTATAAAAAATAAAACTATGAATTCCTTGTTTATTTTTTTATCATATAAAAAAGAGCCCTCTAGGAGCTCCTATTACCTTATATCATAGTCATATAATTAAGGATTAAGAGTAATGAAAAATAAAAATCTAGTAAATCCCTTAGAAATTTAAGCATGTACATTAGATATACTAAAAGTTTGCTTCCCTAATATACTTGCTTCTTGTAATAAGGAAACATACCATTAATCGTTTTTGTTTAAATTGAAGTGTTCTTAATTGAATAGACAAGTCTTCTTTTCCAACATTTAGTTCCTTTACTTATTAAAAATACTATTGAAGCTTTTTATTCTCCTCTAATACATCATTAATAAAATAATCATGGCCTACCTCATGCTTTCCTTTTTACAGGCCAAATCTATAACAGGTAATAGAAGCCTAATAAAACTGATGTATTAAGTAAATATATAACAATAGCTGCTCTTTCTTTTTTAAAACTAATAACACTAATTTAATTAAATGCATATTCAACTCCTCTTTTTGTGAAAATTGAATTTTTATTGCCTAAATCTTTAATTTTCTTTTTTACCCTAGTTATATTAACTGATAATGTGTTATCATCAACAAAAGTAGTATCATCTCATAGTGCCTCAATCAATTCCTCCCTAGTAATAACTTTTCCACAATTACTCATAAGCAGCTTTAATACCTTATATTCATTTTTGCTAAGGTCTACAATCTTTTCTTCAAACTGTAGTCTCATACTATCTTCAACCAAGCTTAAGCCTTCAATATTTATATCCTTTAGTAAATTTTCGAACTCATCTAAAACTATAATTTCATAGCCATAGGCTTCTAAATATTCTTTCATATATTTTCTTAATTTTAAATCATATTCTATTATTAAAACTTATCGGATGATTTTTTTAGAAACATATAGTATTATATCCAAATACCCCTCATAGACATAGTTTGGAATAGTGAAAGCAGATTTTTTAAATACATAATAAGTATGCTGGTGTTGCAGTGAAAATCACATGCATTTATGGATCAGAGATAAAATAAAGAGGCTGTGACAAAATTTTGTTTTGAGGCAGCCTCTTATTATCCTATTCCTCTATAATATCTTAATTAATTCCAACAGTTGTATATGCATCTGTTACTGCTTTTGCTTCTGCTGAATTAGCTCCATATAAATCTTGTGCAGCTTGAACTAGTCCAAGTTTTGCTTGTACAAAATTAGTAGTAGAGTTAAAATATACTGTTAAAGCTCTGTAATAAATTCTAGATGTCTTTTCACATCCAATGCTTTGAGCTACTAAATATCCAGCCTTATTTGGAATACCTGAATTAATATGAACTCCACCATAATCTCCCGCTTTTGTATTTGGTAGATTTCTATAATTATTCATATGAGCTGGTTGATTGTATAAGGTTGGATTTACTAAACTTCTTAGAGCATCTCCTGGTACGCTTGGCGTATAAATTTCGTCTCCAACCACCCAATCACCAGAATTGAACTCCCATGTCCCACCATTATCAACATTATATTTATCATAAGTCTGAGTTAAAACACCAAATATATCTGACATAGATTCATTAAGAGCACCTGATTGATTCTCATAATTTAAATTACAGGTATGAGTTGTTACACCGTGAGTCATTTCATGTGCTACTACATCTAAATCTCCTGAAAGTGGTGCAAATAATCTACCATCTCCATCACCATAAACCATCTTATAACCGTTCCAAAAAGCATTATTATAAGCGTATCCATAATGCGCTACTGAATTGATTGACATTCCTTTATTATCTATACTATTTCTGTTAAACATATTTTTATAAAAATCATATACAACACCTGCATAACTGTGGGCACTTACTGCTGCTGGATCATTGATAGTGTTAGTTTCATTATAAATTAAAGATCCATTTGTGGTATTTCTATAATTAGCTGTATAGGTGCTAATATATCCACCCATATTTTTTGTTCTATCTTGAAGATAATGTTTTATACCTGATTTATAAAGGTTTAAACTTCTTTCATCTCCGTTTACAGCAATACCAGAACCTGCAACATTATCTTCTCTTATAAGGTTCTTACATTCTATAATCTCTCCACTATAAACATCTACAAATATATCCCAGCTTCCAAAAGTAGGCATGTCATAAACTATATTAACTTTATAAACCTCATAAGCCTTAGAATCTTTATAATAAATATAATTTTCCGCTACAACCTCTTCACTTAATTCATAAAATTCCTTAGAATTTTTAGCTATTTCTATAGCTTCTTCTAAATCTATAGGATTACTATTCTCCTTCTCTATGGAATCAATTCTATTCTCAAGAGTACCTGTTATTGTTATTAATTCCCCATTATCATTAAAATGTGCTTTAACATTTTTTCCATATATCTTTTTACCATCAAAAACTTGTTCTAAAGATACATGGGTAAATCCAAGCTCATCCTTCTCTACTTCCTTCAATGAAAAATCATTATATTCATTAGAGATTTCAAAAAGCTCTTTACTATTATTCATAAATTCAATAACTTGATCAACAGAAGGGGTTAACTCCTCTGACAAGGTTCCCTTTACAAAGATTTGAATACCATTATCTTTTTGTAAATATACTTTTTCTTCTCCTTTACTTAGTTCCTCGAATTGCTTTAAGATTTCCTCTTTTCCTTTTAATGTTGAGTCTAAATCAACTCCATAAGATATTTGTACGGGTACCATAGTTGCAACTAAAAATGCAGTCAAAATCACCAAGATTATCTTTTTCATAATATCACCTCACTATTATTTTCATTATCATTATATGTTGTATGTATATTTATGTTTCATATATATTCATGCTTATTTTAAATCAATTACTTTCTTTTTTCTGTTAAATGAATGCCTCTAGTTATTTTGCATAAATATACAAATATTGAAATATCCTTATGTACTGATACTTGCTTTGATATATCTCCCACATTTTGGATTATTCCTTTCACGTCATTTTTTCATTTTATCTAAAACCTTATAAACGTCCCCAAATTCATTAGTTTTATGTAATAATTCTTTAGGTATTTCCTTTGTAAAATCACTCAAAGACAACCTCTTCTAATTTTATTTTGCATTTAAATTTATTTGAAGTATAATTATAGTGACAAAATTGTATATCATAAAGGAGGATAAAAAATTGAATAACAAAAAATTATTGAGCCTTTTTGTAACCCTTTCCTTATCCCTGTATACTGTTACTTCATTTAATTTAAAATCAGCAAAAGCTGAAACTATTAGTGAGGATGTAACCATTACCATTTTACAAAGTTCTGATGTCCATGGAAGATTCATGCCTTGGGACTATTCAGCAGACGAATCTAATACCAAAGGAAGCATGACACAAATATCTTCTATAGTGAAGGATGTACGCTCTAAAAATCCTAATGTTATATTAGTAGATGCAGGCGATGCCATTCAGGATAATTCTGTAGAAACTTTTAATAAAGGTGCTGAACAGCCTATGGTGACTGCTATGAATTATTTAAATTATGACGTTTGGGCCATGGGTAATCATGAATTTAACTTTGGATTAGATACCCTACAGAATGTAACTAATCAATTTAAAACTGGACAAGCTATTGTAGGTAACTTATATAATGAAGACGGAACTAGATTTATGCCTGCTTACTCTATAGTTGAAAGAAATGGTATAAAAATAGGAGTTATAGGTATGACCACCCCGCTTATTGAAAAGTTTGAAGCTGGAACTGATCATTTAAAAGGTGTTCATACTACAGATCCTGTAGAAGAAACTAAAAAGGTAGTAAAAGAACTTGAAGGAAAAGTAGATGTGATGGTTGGACTTATTCACATGGGCGAAGATAATGAAAATGAAATTGCAAATACTGGTATAACTGACTTAGCTAATGCTGTGCCTGAACTTTCCGTTATATTTGCAGGTCACATGCATAAACAAATAGATGGAAAACTTATAAACGGAGTACTTGTAACAGAACCTTCAAAATACGGAGAACGTTTATCTAAGGTAGACTTAACCTTTAAAAAGGAAAATAATAAATATGTTGTTAAAGATAAGAAATCCACTGTTATAGATGTATCAAAATATAAATCTGATAAAGAACTTGAAGATAAATTACAACCTTTCCATAAAACTTTAAGAGATGAAGCAAATAAGGTTATTGGTGAGCTTAAAGTTATGCCTTTAGTACCTGATGAGCAAATTAAAGGTATACCTGAAATTCAAATAGCCTCAACAGCTCTTACTACATTTTTTAATGAAGTTCAATTATACTATAGTAAGGCTGATGCAGTAGCTATAGGTATAGAAAATGAAAGAGCAAAATTAAGTGTAGGCCCTATAAAGAAAAAGGACATAGCCTTTAACTATAGATATACTGGTGGTGAAACTACAGTATATGAAGTTACAGGAAAAGACCTTAAAGATTACATGGAATGGTCAGCTGCCTACTTTAATCAACTTAAAGAAGGTGATATCACTCCAAGCTTTAACCCTTCTAGAAGAAATTCAAAGTACAGCACTAATGACATCTTTGGTGGAATAAACTACAATATTGATCTATCAAAACCTGCTGGAAATAGAATAGTTAATTTAACTTATAGAGATGGAAAAGAAATCAAAGATAGTGATACCCTTAAATTAGGTCTTAATTCCTACCGTATGGATCAATTGTTATCAAAAGGTGGAGCCCTAGAAGGAAGATCTAATATCAAAAAATTGTGGTCCTCTAAAGATGAATATGGCGAAGATGCTGGAACCATAAGAAATCGTTCTATAGATTATATAATGAATGTTAAAGGTGGTATACTAAATGGCCATGTAGCTGGAAATTGGTCACTTTTAGGTATAGATAAACTTTCTAAAGAATATGATCTTGTAACAAAGCTAGTACAAAAAGGAATATTAAGTGTTCCAACTAGTGAAGATGGAAAGTATACAAATGTTGCTTCTATAAATATCAATGATATTCCAAAAGAAGAATTAGATAATCTTTATACTAAAGATAAAGATAAAAATGATGATGACAAAAAGTTACCTACTATTGAAGATAATAGTAACGAAAATAATAGTAACAATGAAGTAAAAGCTAAAGAGCTTTCAGATCACTCTACAAAAACCAATATAAATTATAGTGCCCTACCTAAGACAGGCTCTCCTCTGGGATTATCTCTTATAATCCTTTTAGGCCTATCATTAACTACTACAGGTGTGTTACTATTAAAAAAAAGTAAATAAAAAAACTTATAGTTTCTGCCCTATAGAAAAGATAGTAATGTTAATATTAAAAAGTAATGAAAAAGGTACTCCATAATTAATTATAGAGTACCTTTTTTTATACCATAATTTCCATCTTGTAATAATTAAATCCTACTTTAGCCCAAAAATCACTTTATCTAAAGATTCCAAAAGGCTTACCCACTGGTAAAAATACCTTGCCAAAGTGAGTATTTAATAATGCTGCAGCACTGCCATAAAAAGATAATATTGCTATTATGAATTCCGCATAAGCTGCCATACTATGTGAAAACTCTTTCATTATTCCAAAAGAATTTAATGTAAGTCCCAGGAATAGGAAATCAATACCTACAAATATAAAGAATAGAACCTTATGAGTCTCCATTGCTCCTATAGTCATAAATGCAGTAAATATTAAATATGCCAAAAATGCAAAGCCCAGTTGCTTAGGATCTGCCTTAGATGCAAGCTCTGCTCCAAAAACCCCATTTTGTATAAGCCATGTAAATCCCATAGCAAACCAAAAGAATGCATAGGCTGCAAAGGCAGTAGCTCCAAAAGTATTATTATGTTTAAAATCATTTATACTTGCAAGTAATTGAGCAAAAGCCCCTAAAAATATTGCCCATGGTAAAACAAAAGAAACATCTTGTGTAAATCCAAGCTTTTGTGAAGATGCAACTAATGTTATAACTGCAAGACCAAACAAACCTAGTGCAGATGGATCTGCCGTAACTATTTGTACCTTATTATTGTTATTCATTTTTCTCCCCCTATGTACTAATTAATGCATTAAGTTTTATGTACATTGCTATCTTAACATTTAAAATATAATAACATGAAATCCTTTAAATACCTCCTATTAAATAAATTAATAAATAAAAACAACGTATAAAACAAATGCCCCTATAATTTATTATAAAGTTCACACAATGTCAATGGAAAATCTATATTATTTTGTGAATTCTCGCTCTAACTAACTACATAAGTAAGTATCCTGCCTTAGATTAAATAAAATCAGCATTTTTTAAATATACCTCTAAAACCACTATAACTTGATATCCTCATTTGTAATATTTCTACCATATCTTAAATTAAAACCTTAGAGTTTAAATTTTAAACTTCTTCACCATTTCATTAAGTTTTTCCGAAAGACTTGTTTGCATCTCAGCTGTCTTAGCTACTTGTTTTATAGACATTGTTGTTTCATTCATGCTTTCTTTTATGGTTTCTGCTTTTTCACCGGATCCTTGAGAAGCACTTGCCATATTTTCAACTGCCTCACTTACTTGTCCAACTGTTGCTGTAATTTCTTCTGACATTGCTGCTATTTCTTCTGACATCTTAGTTACAAAATCAGCATCATTATAATACTGGTTTCCCGTTTCCTTATAACTATTAAATTGTTCATTTACATTTGTATTTATAAATTCTAGTATATCACTTCCGGTATCAATACTCCTTTTAAAAGCCTGCTGAACCTTTAAAATAGTATCTTGAATATTTATTACTGATTGTGATGATTGTTCTGCTAGCTTCCTTACTTCCTCTGCTACTACTGCAAAACCCTTCCCTTGTTCTCCAGCTCTTGCAGCTTCTATGGCAGCATTTAGTGCTAATAGGTTAGTTTGTTCAGCTATACTGCCTATAGTATCTGCCATAACTTTTATACTATCTACTACTTTTCCGTCATCTATAGCCCTTTCCATATTTCTTTGTTTTTCAGCATATAGCTTTTTAGTTTCTTTAATAGCCTTTTCACTATTATTTTTCACGTAGGTAGCTCTTAATTTAAACTCATTTGAATTATTACTTCCTTCCAAAGCCTTTGAAGATAATATATTTATACTTGAATCTACTTCCTCCATTGATGCACTTATTTCCTCTGTAGCTGCACTTGACTCCTGCATACCATCTGAAATAATACCCACTGCCTCATCAATAGTTTCTGATTTTAAAGATAATTCTTCTACCGTAGCCAAAAGTTCTTGTGAAGATGCACTAAGGTTTTGTGAATTATCCATTATTTCTTTTATTAATGAGGTTAATTGCTTTTTCATTTTATATAATGAATTATTTATTTTTCCTATTTCATCTTTACTCTTTGTATTTATTTTTAGATCCTCACATGAAAAGTCCCCCGTTGCAAATCTTTCTATATTATTAACTATAGCTTCAAAGGGCTTAAATATTTTGATTAAAACGATAGATAATAAAACACTCATTATAGCAATACTTAATACTGTTAAAATAATAAGTTCATGTAAAAGATCTTGAATAGGCTCCATTATGTAGCTTTCAGATACTGCAAATCCAAATATCCAATTTGAACTTTTAACTTTAGAGGTTACAAAATATTTATTAATATTATCATAATCTTGTACAAGGTTTAATGTATTATCCTCATTAAATTGTTTGGATATATAATCAAATCTATTGTTTAATACCTTTTCAAAGCTTTTACTACCTTTTTCTGTTGGTTTAAATTCTTCATTAGGATGAACTATATAATTTCTATTGTCATCTATAAGGAATGCATAAGAATCTTGACCTGCATTTGCATCTTTAGTTAATTTTACTAAATAGTCTACAAAAACATCTGCTGCTGCAACACCAATTATTATTCCATTATCCCTTACAGGCTTTGCAATAGTTATTACCATATTATCACTAAAAGCATCTATGTACGGCGCTGTAAATATAAGCTTGTCTTCTTTTAAAGCCTGCTTATACCAATCTCTTTGGGTGGGATCATAATCTTTTGGTATATTGGTTGAAGAATTAAATATAACTTTTTTATCTTTAAATCCAATATAAAGAGCCGAGACCTCTTTATTATTACCAATTTTATTATTCAAAAAAGATGTTAAAATGTCATTGTCATAACCTTTTATTTTTTCTAAATCACTACTAAGCTCATCTATAACCTTTCCTTGAGTATTTAACCAACCATCAAAATTAATGGAATAAGTATCTGCTTGAAACTGAATTTTTGATAATGTTTCTTCTTTAATATTGTTTTTAGAGGTTCTATAACCCATTCCCGATACTAAAAGAATAAAACTTACAGAGATAATTAAACAAATGCTTATTATTTTACCTTTAATAGAATTCATTCTATAACCTTCTTTCTAATTTTATTTTGACTTGTTAAACCTTTACTTATATATACCAATCTCAATTTTAACGTTTTCTTTAATTATTATCAATAAAAGTTTTACTTATTGATATATTCATAAATATTACAATTAGAATTTTGTTTTATTATAACTACTTTGTTTCATTTGCGCCACTATGAATATATTTTCGCCATAAAAAGGGACTGTCTCAAAATAAAAGATTTGAGGCAGTCCTTTTAACATAAAAAATAAAAAAGTGGGTTCCGAAGAACTCACTTTTCAGTGTATAATTTACTTATGAAAAAAATAAATTAACAGCTATTTATTGGCTTTATATTAAATTTAATAATAGCTCCCTTAGGATTGTTGTTTTCAGCTTTAATATATCCTCCATGTTTTTCAACAATGGTCTTAGCTATATACATGCCTAGACCAGAGTGACCTGTTTTAAATGAACGGGATTTGTCTCCCTTATAAAATTTATTAAATAGACTTTTTAAATCCTCATTACTAAATCCCTTTCCATTGTCTACAATGAAAAACCCTATCTCATCATCTTTACATAGTACATCTAATTTTATACACTCACCTTTTTCTGTATATCTAATACTGTTGGATATACTATTATCTAACACTTGCTCTAGAGATTTAATATCAAATTTATCTATAAAATTTTTCTCTCTTGACTCTATAATATCTATTATGAAATCAATTCCTTTTTCTTCGCATAAGAGATTATAATCTTTTTCTTTTAACTTTAAAAACTCTATAATATTAATTTCTCTAGGCTCTAAGCTAAAATTAGGATTTTCAATATTAGATATTTTATTCATATCATCTAATAAGATTAGGGCTCTTTCATTATTTCTTTTAATTACTTCTATATAATCTTTAAGCTTCTCTTCCCTAACTGTACCATCTATTAAAGCTTCAGAATATGCATTTACAATAGTAAGAGGAGTCTTTAAATCATGGGCAATACTTGCCATATTTTCTCGTTTCTTCTCTTCCATCTTCCATTGTTTTATTAAAGATTCTTTAAGATTAGCTCTCATATCCTCAAAAGCGTTGCAAAGTTTTCCTATTTCATTATTTTCCTTATAATTTATAGAAAAGTCTAAATCCTTATTCTTAATTTTTTCCGAACCTTCCATTAATAAATTAATAGGCTTTGTTATATTTCTAGTGAGTTTCTTAGAATATATTATTGTAAAGATTACTATGTATACAAAAGGTATAAATATTACTAAATTAAATAATTCAAATACTAAGAAATTCTTTGTTCTCTGAGTGCTTTTAAGTTCATACTTTAATAGGATTGCCCCTTTAATATTATTCTCCTTATTAAAAACAGGTATGACTCTAACAAATCTATTATTTTGTAAACTTATAGTGGAGTTTAGTTTTTCATATAATTCTCTTTCATTTTTAATTAAAGGCTTCTTAATATTTCCATATATTAAGTTACCATTACTATCTAAGACTTGATATAAGATCCCTTCATTTGGTACAATTTTATTCATTTCCTCTTCAAAACTTTTATCCAAAACCGCTTCATGTTTTTCCTTAATTTCATGTATGATACTGGGTAATTGGCTCTCATAATGATTGGCTGGATATTTAATATATTCAAAAGTTTTAAACCAGATTATAAAGCTTATTATAGATAAAATAAGACTTAAGACAATTATCTTTATAAAAGTTAATATAAATTGATATTTTAAACTCTTGTATTTCATTATTTTAGATCCCACTTATAACCAACTCCCCAAACTGTAGCTATATATTGATTACTTTCTTCAATAGCTGAAATTTTAAACCTAATCTTTTTAATATGTTCTGTAACAGTAGAGGTACATCCCATACCATCAAAGCCCCAAATTTTTTCATATATTTGCTCTTTTGAAAAAACTTGCCCAGGATAAAGAGATAAAAGTTCTACTATTTCAAACTCCTTTTTAGTAAGATTTAAATCCTCACCATTAACTATAACAGTCATTCCCTTTAGGTCTATCTTTAAATTTTTAAATTGTAAAGAATCTTCCATTTCTCTATTTAAAGCTCTTTTTTCTCGTCTTAAATGAGCTTTAACTCTCATAACTAACTCTTTTACACTAAAGGGTTTAGTAATATAATCATCTCCACCAATAGCTAAACCCTTTATTTTATCAGCTTCTGAATTTTTTGCAGATAGAAATAGAATAGGACAACTTATATTATCACGAATTGCATTGCATACATTAAAGCCACCTATATCAGGCATCATAATATCTAAGATTATTAAATCCGGTTTTTTCTTAGACAATTCAATTCCATCCAAACCATTATATGCTGTTAATATATTGTAGCCGTTATTTTCTAATACATCTTTTATTATCATAACAAGATCTGGTTCGTCATCGATAATAAGAATAGTTTCCATGGCTTCCTCCAAACTTTAATATTTAAGTCTATATAATAAGAATGATATAATATAATATATATATATATGTGCAGGATAGAATATATAAAATAAACTCTTCATAGACTTACCTTTTTCTCCATTATATAAGAACATAAAAATTAAAGCAAAGGCACCCATCCACTCATAATACTGTGTAAACATAAGGTTTAACAATGCTTTTCCTCCATGCTTCTCTACATGCCCTGCAACCTTTATAGAAATACTCTGTTTCATGGGAAATAGTGTTATAACCTCATCTTTTAGTTTCTCTGAAATAACTTCAACTTCAAACTCTTGATTAAGAGAGTCCAACTTTTTATTACTACTTGATGTACCCTTCTTTCCTATAGATATCCATACATCTGGTCTAAACTCTTTAATGATCTTATACAAAACTTCTACATCTCCCATAGCAGTATGAGATTACTCCTCACTTATTCCCATAAAATACATTATGTGTAACATGGAATAATTATATGCTAATTTATCAGAATTAAAACTATAGTTATTAAAGTCCAGGAAAGATTGAATAAGTAGGTCACCTTGTGACCTACTAAGGTAACAGGTAGCTCTATAGTAAATTGTCAAATAAGCAACAATAAATTCATCTCACTTCCATCTATGACTTTTAAAAATTCATCACTAATAGATCCCATTGCATCAACAGTAGACACTATGAAA
>CAYYWN010000020.1:0-17098 GCA_964474485.1 uncultured Clostridium sp.
TTATTTACAAAGTAAAATAACTATTATTAAACTTTACTTTTATTTTTATTACTAGTATATTTACAACATTTTATTTGTTGTTATTGTTTTATTATTATATTTATTTTTATTATTCTTTTTTTATTTTTATTATTGTTATTCTTATTGTCTTATGTCCTTATAAGGGGGGGTATATCTTTTTATAAGGGGCTTATAAGGAGCTTCTTTTTTATATTTATTTAAGTGTGGTTAATATACCTGCTCTCACTTTTAGCATGAAAACTCATAAAAAAAGCACTTCATTAAGTTTTAGTTTAATGAAGTGCTTGTACCTGGTAATTTACTGGGCCCCTGGGGTACTGGAGGGGAACAAAATGACACTCTTGCTAATTATGCTCCAAAAATACTGAACCTTATTAAATCAACTATTGCATGTGCTCCAATTGCTGAACTTAAATCATGTTTTCTTTGCATAATGGCAAAAGGAAGTCCAAATATTAAAGATAATACTACCATTCCTGATAAGTTAAAACTACTTCTATCAAAATGTATTAGAACATGAGGAACTATCATAATTAAATAACATAAAAAACTTTCAAACCTTGATAAAACCTTATCATTAGTAAAATAAATACAGATTGCAAAGAAAAAGAAACGAAATATAACCTCTTCCGTAGCCCCTGCCCTAATTGCATCCAAAAACCACTTTAATTTAATTGATGGATTAATTGTCATAGCAGACTTACCTAAATAAATATTAATAATTCCTAATATTCCCCCTACAAATATTATTAATAGAATAGTTTTTAAAAGTTCTTTCTTATTATTTGATTTGATTAGTAGAATCTTATTATCACTTTTCTTAAATACACTAACTCCCCCTAGATAAGCAATAATAGAAATTGCACCCATAAAGAAATTAGATGGCATTGAAATTAAACCTAAAAGAATTCCCACAACAAGATCACACCTAGATATATTCTTGTTTTTTATCATAAATAAAATTGATAATATTGAAATTACTATGAACCATAATATATTTAATTTCATTGGATTCATTGACGTTATTAACCAAAGAACTAAAAATAAAGTAAAGATTATTATTAGTTTTAACGATATCCTTTTGTCTTTCTTCATTTATCGAGTACCTCCTAATTTGTCTGTTTTTAATTTCCTGGGCCTCCTAGGTACTTGGGCAAAACAAAGTTACCCTCTTGTTACATCACCATAACAAGCCAAAGACTAACTAATGACTGGTTGCTAACCTTTATCATGCAGAAGTCACACCAGCTATATAGTAATAAGGAAAGCTACGCGTTCATTATCTTTTACGCCCTTACTTGGCGTACCCGGAGGTATTTGAGGGAAACGAAGTTACCTTCTTGCTTATGAAAGTAAATGACTTCCTATTTATTTAGTGTTTGTGTAAATTCTTACGACTTATCTTAAATAAATTATCACTTTGATAAAAATCTGAAATCCAACTCCTATTTTTAAATTTCCGAAGTATATTTTCATTAATTTCATTCACTTCCAACTTTGGTCTACCTGTACCTAATAATTTCTCATGTTCTTTCGAACCAATTAATTTAATATAATTTTGACATTCAGATTTTAAGAGTTTATCAATTTTCTTAGTTAAAAGAATAAGTTTGATTTCAGTTGATATATCTTCTTTTGAAAGTAGAAACTCAAATAATTGCAACGATAGATTTGTTTCACTCTCTGCAACGACACCAATAAAATTTACACATAACTCTTTAATCGTATCTTTAATTGCATCACTGCATGTTTCATATTCATCTATTAAAGGTAGTATCTCTGACTCATCAAAATTATTCTGCAAAATGTACTTTTTAACACCATCAGCGTAATTACTAGGTATAGCTGGTATGGATTCATGTGTATGTGAAATTAAATCAATCTTAAGGTTATCTTCAATATTCAAACACAAAACTTTAAGCAACTCATCATAGGTAAGTGGCTCTTCCTCTAAGACTTTTATAATATAATCTGAAATATTTTGTTCAATAAAATATATAAATTGAGATTCATAAGCTTTACGCATAAATACAACATTTTCAACCGTCATTTTAATAATACCTAATTCTATTAAAATCCTTACTTTTTCCTCAGGCATTTCTTCAATAGTGAATTTAGGATAATTATACCCTAACTCTGCAAGAATATTTCTATACTTATCATCAATAAGTATTTTGGAAATAATTATATCATCAAATAATAATGATGAGGATTCTTCTCCGAAACTTTTATCAATATCATCTCTAGAAAATTTAAGAATAGAGGTATCGCTATTTATAAAACATACTAAAGCTTCACTTAGGCCATTATCACTTTTATAATAGTATTCAAGAATATTAATCTCAGAGTACTTCATCAATCCTTTTTGTAAAAATAAATCCCACAGACTTATTTCTTGAATATCCTGCAACAATTCTAATTGTATTTTTAAATATTCTAAATATCTATTTTTATTATCAAGTGCAATATCTTCGTTATTTATAAGTTGTAGAACTGCTTTGGTACTATCAATTATAATACCGCCACA
Organism: uncultured Clostridium sp.; assembly: GCA_964474485.1. Taxonomy (GTDB): domain Bacteria; phylum Bacillota; class Clostridia; order Clostridiales; family Clostridiaceae; genus Clostridium_L. Next base: position 2,549 of record CAYYWN010000020.1, read on the forward strand.
GTTATCTATTACAATTTCTATATATTGATTAATATTTTCATCCACATATTCTAAAAGCTTTGATGTTGGTTCTTCTATAATAAGCGAGTAATTTTTATGTCTAATGTCATTTTCACTTTGGATATTATAAATATGTTTTAACATCAAAGAAACATTTTCAAAAGTAAATTCATATAGTTTGTTTTCATAAACAGCATTAAATAAATCTTTATGTGACTTTTCATAATCTAAACTTTTAAACTTAATATTTAACCTTAAAAACTCAACTATGAGATTTTCTACTTTGGGTTCTTCAATATTCAAAAACTCATTATCAAAAGATATAGTTTCAGATAAGAAATTATCATTATTAATCATATCTACATCTTCTCTATTACAATAATAAATGGTTAGTAATATAAATTCTTTTTTCTGATCATAACAGAATTCTGAACTAATAAATATTTCTTTAAAAAAAGATTCCCAATAATGATTTATTGTTTTTACATATGTAACCAAATCCTCTGCAACATTAAAATATTCTTCCATAAACATAAACTGTTTATCTTTTTTTAGTTGATCAATTAACCTAATTAAATATGTTTTATTTATATCTTCAGTATTTAAAATATAATTAAATAAGTCAAAATTTAAAGTTTCTATCTCATCAAAATCTACTAAGCGCAGTCTTGAAATTACTAATTTAGCACTATCAATTCTATATGTCCAATCTTTTGCTTTCTTATCAGTAACGCTACGCAAAAACATTTTATCATTTTTTGTAATGCTATTAGGATAGAAATAAGTCATATAGTCTTCGTAAGTTTCATCAATGTAACCATTCCATATTAAGTATTTAATCAAATCAAAATACTGACTGGATTTAATTTCCTTAAAATGATTTTCTTCACCAAGAAAACTTTTATAGTTTATATTAAATACGTCATATGCATTTTCCCTGGTAATTATGTTTTGTATCTTTCTATTTTTTAAAATTATCTTTTTGCTTTCCAACTCCGGAATTTTACTTTTTAAAGACTTTATCCCATCATTTTGAATTAACTCAATTCTTTTTTTTCTGTTAATATATTCAGGATTATTAGTATCAATATAGACGTTATTCCACCTATTACCTCTTTCATATGTATTTTCTAATTCTTCAATATTACACAAATATTCCTTACGACATAATTCAATCTCTTGTCTTATTTCTTTAATCTGCTCATTAATTTTGTCAATTTCATCTTTAATAATCTCATTTTTTCCGTTAAACAGTGTAGAAACAAATCCTTTGTTTAGCTGGGTATCACTAAAATCACGCGGAAATGTATTCTTATAAACAACCATTGCAAGAAGTTTATTATAATCTTGTTCTGTTGTTCCAATCATATTGTAATATACCATAAATTCATTATATATACTTTTTAGAATTCTCATATCATCAACATAAAGAGAAATACCCTGTAAAAAACGCTCATCAAATTTTTCAAAAACTCCTCCTTTTTTAAAATGTGAAATAAATTGATCATAGGAGTTAGAACTATCTATAACCGGTACAACTGGCATAATGAAGTCAAAAAACTTGGTGCGATCTTTAGAAATAAAAATATCATCTCTAAGTAAATAGAAAAAACGTAATGATTTTTTATTTTCTTTTGCCCGTTTTGAATTAATAAGTGTATTTACTTCTCTCAGTCGCTGAAAAATTTGATTTACATTGTATCTATCCATATCTTCAAACACAATAACATCTGCATCTGCATTATCAAAAAGATATAACACTTCATTTAGGTATTTATCAAAATAGGATTCATCATTTTTTTCAAATATCTCTATTTCATTTCCTTGGACAGAAAAACGTTTAAATAAACTTTTATTTTTCTGTATTTTTATTAATCTATAAATCGATAAAGCAACTATTACAGTAACAAGTGATCCACTAAATAACAAGCTCATGTCTTTTGTTGTTAATTGAAGAAATTTTAAAAACTTAATTTGTGATATATCATTTGCAAAACGAGCCCATTTAGAATAAAAGGTAATATGAAAAGAACAAAGGAGAAAAACTATTGTTATTAAAGTTGTCTTAAAAACTTTTTTATTCAATATTTTTTGTTTAACTCTAAAATTTGTTTGAGGTATTTTCAATACATCAATTTGATGTAGTAATTGGTTAAGTATTTTTCCTTCTAGGATTGATTCTTTAACAAAAGAAGGATTGTCACTGTTTTTTTCAACATTTGTATCATTTGAATCTTTACTATTATTCTCACTCTTAGAGTTTTCTTGTTCAGAAGTTTCAAAATTAGCAAGTGAAATATGTAAAAACTCTAGTTCTTTATGTATTTGTTTGTATGACTCAATAACACTACTTTTTCCAGCACTATAAGCACCAGAAATAGCAACATTTCTAATGTCACTATTTTCAAATACAAAGTCCAATGCATCACTGTATATTTCAAGTTCTGCATTTTTGACTGGAGTAAGCTTTTCAAAATGTATCTTGTTCATTATACCCCTCCTACACCGTTCTTGTAACACGCACAAAGTCATGTAACTTTTCCATATTTTAAGTTTTGTAGTGAGTCCCCTAAACTTCCATATTTGCGAATCACCAATTGTTGATGGAAAACATATTCTTTAATAAAGGTTGTATCTCTATTTACACCTTGTATAGAGCAATCTACTCTTATAGGACCAGTTATTAAATATAAATCAATTTCATAGTTATTATCAGGGTGATTGTGATACAATCTACTGTTCATCCTAAGGGTTTGATCGGGGAAACAAGGTCTCCCATCTTCTCATACCCTCACTTTAAACTTCGTATTTCCCTTTTTCCTCTGCCACCATGTCTAACGCCAACTCATCCATATCCACATTTCCACACATAAGCTCTGCTTGTCTCATTACTGTTTCTAGTGCTTTCTTTGCCTCATTTGGTGGATAGTCATATTTCTTTAGTAGCCTTTTTATAATTTTTCTCATACCAGCTTGGGCACTTTTCCTTACGCTCCAGTCAATAGTTATATTGTTTCTTATTGAAACAGTTAATTCCTGGGCTATCTTTTTTAATGTTTCATCATTTATAAACTCCTTAACTGCATCATCTGCTGTTAAAGCATCATAAAATGCAATTTCATCTTCATTAAGGCCTAGTTCCTTTTCCCTAGTTTTCATATTTCTAAGTTCTTGTGCCATTCTAATAAGTTCTTCTATAACTTCCGCATTAGTTATTGCCTGGTTTCTATACTTATTCAATGCCTTCTTTATCTTTTCAGAGAACTTTTCAGATTTCACAAGATTTGTTCTCTCCATTGATTTTAAGTTTCCTTCAAGAAGCTTCTTTAACATTTCTACTGCTAAATTCTTTTGTTTCATTCCCTTTATTTCTTCTAGGAATTCTTCTGAAAGAATATTAACTTCTGGTCTTTTTATTCCCAAAACATCAAATACATCGATAACATCTTCAGAAATTATTGATCTTTCTAGCATTTGATTAACTCTTGCTTCTATTTCTTTCTTTGATCTTTTAGTAACCCCTTTTGATTCAAGTTTCACTAAACTAGCTTTTACAGCTTTAAAGTAGCTAACTTCAAGGGCAAGGCATTTACCTTCATTTGTAGCTGCACATAAAGAGTGTGCCTTTGCAAGCTCTACAGCAAATTGTTTAAATTCCTTTTGCTCCTTTTCTTTCATTCCAAAAACAAAGTTCATGCCTGTAGTAATAGCTCTTATTCGCCCTGCTTGTGACGTTCCCATGTAGCCTGAATAATCTAACCCATGAACCATATCCCTAAGTATTTCTAATTTTTCAACCATAACTTCAATTGCTTGTGATGTATCTATTCCTGTATTGTTTTTATCACTATCTGTATATTGCTTTAAAGCCCTTTTAAGGCTTTCTAAAATACCAAGGTAATCGACTACAACTCCACCAGATTTATCTTTAAATACTCTATTAACTCTTGCTATTGCTTGCATTAAGTTATGTCCATGCATAGGTTTGTCTATATACATAGTGTGCATAGAAGGAACATCAAATCCTGTAAGCCACATATCTCTTACAATAACAATTTTAAGTTCATCATTGTTATCCTTCATTCTATTAGCTAAGATATCTCGTCTTTGTTTTCCGCCAATATGCTTTTGAATGTTATCATTATCTGCTGCACTCCCTGTCATAACTACCTTTATTTTACCTTTATCAACATTATCACTGTGCCAATCTGGTCTTAACCTTATAATTTCATCATATAAGTTAACACAGATTTTTCTACTCATACAAACAACCATAGCTTTTCCATCAATGGTTTTTGCCTTCTCTTCATAGTGATTTACAATATCTTCTGCTAGCTTTTTAATTCTATTAGGCGAACCAACAACTGCTTCAAGTCTTGACCATTTACTTTTATACTTTTCCCTATCGCTGTCTTCTTGACCTTCAGTTATTTCTTCAAATTCATCATCAATACTTTTAAGCTCTTCATCATTACTTTCAAGTTTTATAATTCTATTTTCATAATATATCTTAACAGTCGCCTCGTCTTCAACAGCTCTTGTCATATCATAAACATCTATATAATCACCAAAAACAGATAATGTTGACTTGTCCTCAAGCTCTATAGGAGTTCCAGTAAAGCCTATGAAAGATGCATTAGGAAGAGCATCTCTTAAATATTTAGCATGACCATATTTAACCTCACCAGTTTTACTATCTGTTTTAGCTTCTAGCCCATATTGGCTTCTGTGGGCTTCATCTGCAATTATAATAACGTTCTTTCTATCTGTTAATACTGGCATTTCACCATCTTCTGGCTTAAACTTTTGGATGGTTGTAAATATTATTCCACCTGATTCTCTCTCATTAAGTAAGTCAAATAATCCATTTACTTCTTTTGAATTATCCTTATCCTTTATATTAGCTTTCTTTTGTTCATCGGTTAGCTTTCTTACATTTGCCTGCTTTGGAGTTTCTCGAAGCATTCCCATTGAATTAGCGAAAGTAGCAAATAATTGATCGTCTAAATCATTTCTATCTGTTAATATAACCAGCGTAGGGTTATTAAGCTCTTTAACAAGCTGTGCTGCATAAAATAACATTGAAAAGCTCTTACCTGAACCTTGAGTATGCCAGATAACTCCAGCTTTTCTATCTCCATTTTCACTACTTGCAATCTTAGTTTTCTTAGTGGCCTTCTTAACTGCAAAATATTGGTGATATCCAGCTAGTATTTTAATAGTAGTTTCATGCTCTCCAATCTTTTTTCCATCAACATCATAATCAGTTTTCTTTGATTTTTGGAATAGTAAAAAGTTCTCTACTATATCTAAAAGCCTTTTCTTTTCAAACATTCCTCTTAACATAACTTCATATTGTGGAACATCTAAAGACTCAATATTAACACCATCAATACTTCTCCAGTTCATAAATCTCTCTTGATTTGAAGTAATAGTTCCAGCCTTAGCATTTATTCCATCAGATAAAATACAAAAAGCATTATAGTTAAATAAACTTGGTATATCATTCTTATAAGTTTGAATTTGATTATAAGCTTCATCTATAGAAACATTTTCATCACTTGCCGATTTAAGCTCAACTACAATCAGTGGAATACCATTAACAAATATAATTAAATCTGGTCTTCTTTCCTCATCTTCTATAATTGTAAATTGATTAACTACTAAAAATTCGTTCTTAGTAGGATTTTTAAAATCTATAATAAATGCCTTTTCTGTTTTAATGTTTCCATCTTTTCTAAAGGATACATCTATTCCCTCAACTAAAAGCTTATGAAATTCTCTATTATTATCAATTAATATAGGACTATTAAAGGTAATAATCTGCCTATAAGCCTCTTCTAATGCATCTTCTGGCAAATCTTTATTAAGCATAAACAAAGCATCACGAACTCTTTGTTCTAAAATAACATCCTTATAATTTTTTCTCTCAGGATAGCTACCTTCAAGTCCAATATCAGGGCCAAAAATATATGTATAATCCAGCTCCTGAAGTATCTCAATAGCAGCCTCTTCTAATAAATCCTCTGTGAAATTCTCTAATAAACTCAAAACCCTTCCCCCCTTAATTCTTATTAAAATAGCAATTTAGTTTACTTAAACCTCTAGATATAGTTTACTTACATCTATTTGCCCTGACATAAGTTTTGGTAGTAAAATGTCCCTTATATTACTTAACCTTGCATTTTCCAAGCCATTATTTTGGATAGTGTTCAATAAATTCGAAACAATTTCATGGTATTTTTCCAATAATAAATTTGATGGTATTATTATTTGATGTTTATTTAAAAAAGTTTTTACATCAAAATTCTTTATTCCAGTAGTTCCATTCTCATATTGGAAGAATATATTTAAGTCATACAAATAAGTCCAATAAAAGTAAAAGTATTGCATTACATTCTTATTATTTAATGTTATTACCCTACAGAAGTTAGTGCACACAAAATCTAAATCATATCTATTTAATATACCATCATTTATATAAGTAATTCTTCCTGTTGATTGGGTCGGACTACCACCTGAAATTTCAACAACCAAATCTCCACTATTTAACTTTTTATTATCATAGTTTTTTTCTAAAATAAATCTTTTTGCTGGTGCTCCAACTTTTCCACACTTAACCTCTGGTATATCAGCTCCCCTTACGCATAGAACTTCTTTTTTATAATTACCTTGTTCTGTTTCTTTACCCCAATCTCCACCAAGTACTGTATCCGTAAACTCTCTAAAAGTTCCAATCTTCCACCCCCTAGGAATCATCCCTAAGTCACTCTCAACCATTTCTCCACCGCTAGATTTATATGGCTTACCATCCTCATTAGGGAATTCAAAATTAACAAACCATTGTTTGAAAATAACTTGAGCCATCTGCTCTAAATTATCATTTATCTTGTTATTTATTTCTATTTTTTCATCTAAATCAGATAGAATTTTCCCAATCACTTCTTGCTCGTCTAAGCTAGGAACTGTAATTTTCAACGCCTCTCCTAATCTTACTCTAGATAATTCAGTTTGCCCTGTAGATCCTTCTCCTAAAGATTCAATATATTTTTGATTCATAAACAAGTTATATCCTAAAAATATTGGATTTATTTCTTTTTTAGGTCTTACTATTGTAACATGACTATCTACTGTCATTTTTGAATTTATATTTTTAAGTTGTGCAACTCTTCCTAATGTACCTACACCAGTAGAATTAACTAATATATCATATTTTTTAAGATATTTATTTTCTATAACCTTTTTTTTATTTGGATTAGTTAACCTAGCTAATTCTAAATTAATAGTATTATCTCTAATACATTTTTGATTTATTACTAAAACCCCTTCACTTTCATCCTCAGTATATGATGGGGTTATTCCTCTACTTATTAGCTCACAAAGGTCAACTAACTTCAGCTCGATACATTCATTAAAACTCATACCCAATCGCCCCCAAATTCTTTCTAATCTCCTCTTCTACTCTCCTTGATTTAGCAAATAATTCTCCAAGCTCACTTGTAAGGTTCTCCATTTTTTCTTCAAAAGGCACTCCATCATCTTCTGCTTCCTCTATTCCTACATATCTACCAGGAGTCAATACATATTCATGCTCTCTTACCTCTTCTAATTTAGCAGCTTTACAGAAACCTTGAATATCTTCATAATCTCCATTTACATTTCTATAGTTATGATAAGTATCAGCTATCCTCTTTATATCCTCATCATTTAGTTCTCTATGCCTCCTATCAACCATTTCACCTAAGTTTCTAGCATCTATAAATAGTATTTCATCTTCTCTACTTCTAAACTTTGGGTTATCTATTTTATTTCTATTTAGTATCCATAAAGATACTGGTATACCTGTTGAGTAGAATAATTTATCTGGTAGGGCTACTATTGCATCTACTAATTTTGATTCTATTAAATTCTTTCTTATAACACCTTCATTTGAAGTATTTGAGCTTAAAGATCCATTTGCAAGAACTATACCTGCACATCCATTAGGTGCTAAGTGATATACCATATGCTCTAGCCATGCATAGTTTGCATTTCCTTCTGGTGGTGTACCATATTTCCATCTAGGATCTTCTGTTAGCTTGTTTCCACCCCAATCACTAATATTAAATGGAGGATTAGCTTATATATAATCTGCTTTTAATGTCCTATGAAGATCATCATGGAATGTATCCGCATGATGTTGACCTATATTACCGTCTAATCCTCTAATTGCTAAATTCATTCTGCATAGTTTCCATGTGGTTAAATTAAGCTCTTGACCATATATAGAAATATTTCCTATCTTACCTTGATGTTCTTTTACGAATTTTTGACTTTGAATAAACATACCACCTGAACCACAAGCAGGGTCATAAATTCTACCTTCATATGGCTCTATCATTTCTACTAATGTCTTAACTATACTAGTAGGTGTGTAGAATTCTCCACCACCTTTACCTTCTGAGCTTGCAAATTGACCTAAGAAATATTCATATACTCTACCCAAAAGATCCTTTTCTCCATTTTCATGAAGCTTTATTGTAGATATTAAATCTATAAGTTCTCCAAGTCTTCTCTTATCTATTTCCGGCCTTGCATATCTTTTTTCAAGAACACCTTTTAATGTTGGATTTTCTTTTTCTATTAATATCATAGCGTCATCTATGTATTGTCCTATTTTAGTATCCTTTGCATTATCTCTTATGTAATCCCATCTAGCTTCTTTAGGTACCCAGAAGATATTTTCTGATTCATATTCATCCCTATCTTCTTCAAAGCCACCACCCTCTTCAACTAATTCATTATATTTAGTTTCAAATTTATCTGAAATGTACTTTACAAATATAAGCCCTAATACTACATACTTATACTCACCTGAATCCATACTTCCTCTTAATTTATCTGCTGACTTCCATAGAGTTTCTTCAAACCCGATATTTGCTGTTGCCATTTATTATTCCTCCTTATATTCCTCACTTAACCCAAAGATCATTAGTCTTTGCGCCTCTAAAAATTATTATCATCAAAAACTTCAAATATTTCACTTTCAAACTCATCTTGTTCTATGCCTGTAGATACTGAATCAGGCAATATTTCAAAATAATGTCCTAATGCCTCTACAGTTTTATGAACAAGAGCCTCATGCTGGACCTTTTCCATAAGTTCAACTATTAATTTATAGGTATCCATATAAGGATTATCATCCACAATATCCATAGCTTTCTTAAATCTAGACATGAGCCTAGCTTTTTCTATTGTTCTCTCCATAGTATTAATTTCTTCTTTATCATATATAGGAACTTCCACAAGATCATTTGCTTCACCAATAAGAAATTGTTGCTCATATTTTTTTATAACTGGCTTTAAATCCTTTTTCAACTTTTCTTTCTGTATCTCAAGCCTTTCTATTTCATTTAATTCTTTTATGAAATATTCTTGTTTAATTCCAAAGATCTCTTCTAATATGGGGAGATATTTTTTAGGTATGTTTTGCCTACCTTTTATCCAAAGGTTTATGTTTTGCTTTCTTATTCCTAGCCTTTCTGCAAGGTCTATATGCTGCATATTATATAAACTAAGAATATACTCAAGCCCAATCAAACACTCACCCCCTAGATACTTTTTGTACTGAACTTAATGATTAATAATCTTTAAACTCTCTATCTTCAATTAATTGTCTTAGTCAATATATATACATTGTATCCTTTTTTATTGACTTAGTCAATATCCTAAGCTTTGAAATTTAAAAACTATAACTTTAAGTTATAATAATTTTCGATGAAATGAATTATTTGATGGTATAATCATAATACATAACAAGTAAGCAGTATAAAAATATAAAGTTATAATAAATTTTATAAATTATAAAGGGGTGGATTATTGTATGATCAAAGTAGATGCTGAAAAATGCATAGGATGTGGGAAGTGTGTTGAGGATTGTTTTCCAAACGACATAGCAATAGATCATGGTAAGGCTAAAATTAATAATGTAACCTGTATTAAGTGTGGACATTGTATTGCTGTATGTCCTAAGAATGCGGTATCAACAGATGAATACAACATGGAAGATGTGATTGATTATGATGAAAAAACTTTTTCATTAGATGCTGATCATTTATTAAATTTCATAAAATTCAGAAGAACTATAAGACAATTTAAAAATAAAAAAGTAGAAGATGAGAAAATTGCTAAAATTATAGAAGCTGGAAGATTTACTCAAACTGGTAGTAACATGCAGGATGTATCTTATATAGTAGTAAAAGATGGTCTTGATACGCTAAAGTCTTTAACCTTCGAAAGTTTAAATAAACTAGGTGAGGACCTACTAGCTAATTTAACTCCAGAAACCATGCCCTTTAAGCGATATGCAAAGATGTGGATAAAGATGTATGAAGATTATAAGGAAAATCCCAGTGCAAATGATAAACTATTCTTTAACGCTCCAGCAGTAATAATTGTTACAGCTAATTCACAGATAAATGGAGCTTTAGCTTCTTCCAATATGGAACTTATGACTAATGCTTTAGGTCTTGGAACATTCTTTAGCGGCTTCTTTGTAAGAGCGGCTGAGGGAAATGAAAAGATTATGGAGTTTCTTGGAGCTCAGGAAAATAAGCAAATCGTAACGTGCATGATCATAGGATATCCTGACGTTAAATATTTAAGAACCGTACCTAGAAAAGATTCAGATATATCTTGGAAATAAAACAAAAATCAGAGTTCCAATAGAATTTAATGCATGGATCATATAAAACTTATAAGGCACAGTTAAGTTCAAATAATAATGATAAGTCCCTTAGGGTGAAAAAATCTCAAGGAGCTTTATGCTTGGCTGCTTGTTTTCATTCTCAATGGCCATTATGTACCGTATCGTGATTCCGGCCTGCTCGGCAAGGCCTTCCTGTGTAAGCACGGTAGCTTGTCGGGCATTTTTTATTGTCTGGCTGAATGTGTTAAGAATTGTTCACTTGCCTTTTTCGCAATCACGAAATATACTATATAAATAATATGATGAGGATGGATGTATCATGGATACTTAATAGTGAAAGAAGCATTCCAAAAATAGAGTTTGACTGGTAGTATGGTAAATTACTACTGCACTACTGGACGGATAAAGTCTGCTGTCAAAAAAGGAAAGCTGTGGCTGGTTCCCGATTCAGCAGAAAATCATGATGGTCGAAGAAATTCAGAAAGCGAGAAGAACAATACACGCAAATGAACAGAATATTGTTTGTTTAATAAAACCTTAAGGAATTGATAAGATATAAACCACAAAGTATCCTTTTATTTCGTGATACCATGATTATGGGTTTTTATATCAAGTAAGGAGTTGATGTTAAATTGCTAACGAATATATTGATCGTGGACGATGAGCGAGCAATCGCAGACTTAATTGAGGTATATTTAAAAAGCGAAAATTACAATGTTTTCAAATTCTATAACGGGCAAGATGCTTTACGTTGCATTGATAATGAAAATTTAGATTTGGCAATACTAGATGTTATGCTCCCCGATGTAAACGGCTTTTCCATCTGCCAACGTATCCGGGAATCGTATAACTTTCCAGTAATTATGCTTACTGCTAAAGATGAGGAAATTGACAAGATTACCGGCCTTACATTAGGAGCAGATGATTATATCACAAAGCCATTTCGACCGCTTGAAATGGTTGCGCGGGTAAAAGCACAGTTACGAAGATTTACAAAATACAATCCGGCTGAACCGTTGCATGAGGAACATACCATTGTGTTTTCCGGCCTAGTCATAGATAAGGATACCCATGAATGTATACTTAACGAGAAAAAGCTCTCCCTCACGCCTACGGAGTTTTCAATTCTTTGGGTTCTGAGTTCAAACCGAGGGCGAGTGGTCAGTTCCGAGGAATTGTTTAACAAAGTTTGGGGAGATAAATACTTTAGTAACAGCAATAACACGGTAATGGTTCACATCCGGCATTTACGTGAAAAAATGCATGATTCAGCTGAACGCCCAAAATATATCAAAACAGTATGGGGGGTTGGCTACAAAATTGAAAAATGATTTTTCTAAATTAAAAAGAAAGATATTCTTACAGGTGCTATTGATTGCAATAGCAGCACCCACACTTGGCATTATCATTCAACATTTTTTAATCGATGGTCTTTTTCAGGCTTCTTTTGCAAAAGGGTTCATCTATTTTTGTCAAAATACGTTTAAAATATCGTATAATCAAGCCTTGCGTGTGTATCAGCAGTTGTTCCGTAACAATAAGTTCTGGTGGCTGACAGGTGGCTTATTTCTCTTGTTATTGCTGACTTTTTATTACGCACTTTCACGGATTACAAAATACTTCAATGAAATCAGTGTAGGAATGGATCAGCTTGTAGAAGAATCAGACCGCGATATTACATTGTCTCCGGAAATGGATTTTATGGCGGCAAAACTAAATAAAATTAAAACTATTTTAGAAAAACGGGAACGGGACGCCAAGGAAGCAGAACAGCGAAAAAATGATTTGGTTGTTTATCTGGCGCATGATATCAAAACACCGCTGACTTCCGTAATTGGTTATCTAGACCTTTTGGCTGAAGCACCGGATATGCCTCAGGAGCAGAAAGCAAAATACGTCGGGGTAACTCTTGAAAAGGCTTATCGGTTGGAGCAGCTTATCAATGAGTTCTTTGAAATCACAAGATTTAATCTTCAGACCATAATTTTGAATAATGGAAAAATCAATTTACCTTTCATGCTCCAGCAGATAGCAGACGAATTCTATCCAATACTAACGCCGCAAGGAAAGCAAGTGGTTGTCAATGCCCTTGATGGCCTCACCCTATGGGGAGATGCAGACAAACTAGCTCGTGTGTTTAATAACATTATAAAAAATGCTATAGCCTATAGCTACGAAAACAGCATCATTAACATTTCCGCTGTACAGCAGAAAAAAAATGTGGTTATAACCTTCATCAATCAAGGAAACCCCATCTCACTACAAAAGTTGGATATGATCTTCGAAAAATTTTTCCGTTTGGATTCCTCCCGTTCCACCAATACAGGCGGTGCTGGGTTGGGCTTAGCTATTGCAAAGGAAATTGTTGCTGCACATGGCGGCACAATCGCTGCGGAAAGCAACAAGGAACATACTGTGTTCACAGTCACTCTTCCAAATTCTGATAACGAAATAAGAAAATCTTAAGATATTCATAAGTTGAAATTCCAACATGGCTCCTTGTTCTGTGGTTGAATAGTATTAGCACAGAATAAGGAGTGGTCTATTATGATACTACAGAAAAGAAAGAAAAAATCAAAAATACAAAGGATTCTGGCATTCCTTCTGATGGTTATTATTTTTGTTTTAGCTTATAAATCCATCATGATGCACAGAGGCTGGAATTTGTTTGATAGTCTGCATAGCCCCAATGCGATTTTGATCCGATTAAGTGATCATACCCTTCTAATGCAGAAAAAGAGCGAAGAAGAAATATATCCTGCGTCATTAACAAAAATGATGACAGCAATCGTTGCAATAGAGAATTTGCCCAATTTACAAGAGAAAATAAAACTTCCAAATTCAATGTTTCAGGGGCTATACTATACAGATGCAACAATGGCCGGTTTCCAGCCTGATGAACAAGTTAAGGCAATTGACCTGCTATACGGGGTATTGCTGCCAAGCGGCGCAGAGTGTTGTATTGGGCTTGCCCACAAAATTGCGGGTTCGGAGCAGAACTTTGTAAAGCTGATGAATCAAAAGGCGACAGATCTCGGTATGAATAACACCCATTATGAAAATGTGACTGGCCTTCACGACAAAAACCACTACACAACAGTCAAGGATTTGGCAACCCTTACTAGCTATGCACTACAAGATGATACATTCCGTGAAATTTTCACTTCTTCCCGCTATAGCACCCAACCCACGGATAAGCATCCTAACGGGATAACATTTTACAGTACAATGTTTACAAAACTCAACGACCCAAGTATTGTCGATGGCAAAATTTTAGGAGGAAAAACTGGATATACCAATGAGGCTGGTCTATGCCTTGCAAGTCTTGCTAAAAAAGACGGGAAAGAATATGTTCTGGTTACAGCCGGTGCTAAGGGAAATCCTAAATCCAAGCAGTACAATATTACTGATGCATTAGAGGTATATAACAGCTTAGGGAAAAAATAAGTCCTCTATGAGATCTTCTTAAGATTTTGATAAGTTGAAATCCCAAAATTACCTGTTCGATTTCGGTAAGATGAAGTTATAAAGTTGGACAGGTTTTTATATTCCAAAGTAAGGATGCAAAATTTAATTCAATATCAGTAACAATTATTTACCAGTTAAAAAGCATGGCAAAAAAAGAGACTCTTGCTAGAATCTCTTTTACCTTACCGTTTATATACACTTTTAAGCAATTCTATTTCTTTTTTATGTCCTTCAAGTTCATTTGGAGTTTCAAGAAAAAATGGTAGATGGCATAACTTAGGATGATTAATTATATTAGATATAGCATCTAAACCTATATAACCCTCTCCTATTATTTCATGTCTGTCCTTATGACTTTTAAATGGATTTTTACTATCGTTTAAATGAATAGCACA
>CAYYWN010000021.1:0-15632 GCA_964474485.1 uncultured Clostridium sp.
TGGATTTGGCTTAATTAAATCTATAGGTTTAGCTAGATTAGCTGGATTAATTGCATTATTAAGAGTAGTAAATACCTCATCTATACTATCTTGTGATGCATCTATCACCTGAGCTAACCTATAAGCTTTGTCATAGGCTGCTTGTACACCTGCTTTTGAAAGAATAGCAGCTTTCTCTTTTGAACTATTGATTTCTGCTAATTTTGCAGTAAGCTCACCTTTATTAGCAATAGGTTTATATGAACCTTCAAAGGAACCAGAAGTTGCGTCCCCTTCAAATCCTCCTCCAATATCTGCGCCATAACCATAAACAGTAAATTGCCACCTTATAACATCTCCGTCTTTTGGATAATACTCGGCAGCTCCAAAGTTAGGAAACTTATTGTTTACAGAGTACATCCACCCTGACATACTAGTATAATCAAACTCACCTAGCCAGTCTTCTTCTGATCTACCCTGATCAACATTTCCACATTCATCTAATATATATTGAGGCACCTTTGCTTCTCTTTTATCATTATCCTTTACAGATGCAAGATAAAATCCTTTATCTATTTTTCCAGTAATACGATAATTATCTTCACCTAGTAAATTAGTAATTATCTCAGATACTCTGGTATTTTCGTATATAGGAACCTTTACCGGCTCTATTATATAACCAAGACCCAATGTAAATTTCTCCATAGATACTGTTACATAGCCCTTTGGCTCTGTATTACTGGCCTTCTTAAATGGCATGGAAATTGCATTAGCTGAAATTCCAAAGAACATAAATACAACTAACAACACACTCAGAATCTTCTTAAACATTAAATTTTCTCTTTTCATAATTATACCCCCTTACTTTCTGTTGGCTTTATTTAATTAATAGTTACCCTGAACTATTAACTTGCCCATAGCACCTCCAGTTTTCTGGTCAGTACAATATACTTGTTTATAATTTAATTGACTTTTTTAGTTCTTCAACTCTAATAGGTAATCCATCTTGAACAATAACCTTCATCTCGCCAAATTCTACTTCTTTGATTATTTTTAATAACCTTTCCTCCTTTTCATTTAATTTGTAATGCTTTTCATCCATTGTTCTTCCCCCCCCTATATACTACTTTGTGAAGCTTGTCTTTTCATGTAAACTTTATTCCATCCTAACACTTTTCCAAAAGGAACTCATATTCATAACCTAAAAATCACTTTATAGTTATCTAAAATTGCAAATAAAAAAAAGCCCCATTTCTAGGGCTTTAAGCACTTAATAACACATGGCATACTCAACATATACAGAGTAGTCGCTGCATAGTTATGGCATTAATTTCCCACCGAAATCTTACACTTTCATTTTATGGCAGGTCTCCTGACTTATAGCTTCCATCCTAATCCTCTTTATCTTCTCAAGAATTAATCTTAATGACTTTAGTAGAGTTTCGTAGCTATTACAGTAGCGGGGGCTGCTAAGGATTCTAACCTTATTCCCTATTATTGCATATGCAACCATAAAACATAATATTCATTATATATCTATCGTATATATCTTCCTTCATTTTGTCAATTGATTTATTATATTATGCTAAGATATAAATTCATCAATTCCTTCATTATTTGCATCATTAGATTTAATTATTT
Source organism: uncultured Clostridium sp. (assembly GCA_964474485.1). Classification (GTDB taxonomy): domain Bacteria; phylum Bacillota; class Clostridia; order Clostridiales; family Clostridiaceae; genus Clostridium_L. The sequence continues at coordinate 1,621 of CAYYWN010000021.1, forward strand.
TCCCATCACTTATGGTGATTACCCTTTTGCAATAAGATTCTAATATCACACAAACTTACTGTTCAAATCTTTCCATAGTTTATTCACAATACCATTGAGCTTTGCAATGCCAAACACTGAATTTTACAAATACCTTTAGAAGACTCTAAATTAAAATGGAAAAGATTTATCTAATTATCATTTAAACTTTAGTATTTTTATAAGTTTTATTTGCGAATTTTCTGTAAATTATCAGTGTATTTGATATAATAGTATAGGAAGCAATAAACTATTACTTCCTATTTAATTTAAATAGGTGTATATTTATAATAAAATAAGGTTCTTTTAAAAAATCTATTTAAAATAAAATACAACTAGGGAATAGATTCTATTCCCATAAAGCTTTCAAGAAAATATGAAAGCTTTAATTAAAATAAATAAAAAGGAGTACGCTACTAGACAAAATATATTTAACTAAGTCTATAAGGTACAAAATTTAATAATAAAAACCAATGTTATGTGTACCGATGGCTAGTCGGGAGTTTATGACTTTTAAGATGCAGGTGTGATCTCAAAAGTAAAAACCTTGATATGGATATATTTGTCCATATTTTAAGTAGCAGTGATTAAAATGACAAAAATGACTACATCAAAAAAAATTGTTACTATGGCATTATTTATAGCTATATCCTTTGTACTATCTAGATTCTTTTCCATACAAATTTTACCTACAGTAAAGATAAGTTTTGCATTTTTACCCATAGCCTTAAGTGCTATGCTCTTTGGTCCAGTATATGGGGGAGTTATGGCAGGAATAGAGGATCTTATTGGTGCAATCTTGGTTCCTAAAGGACCCTTCTTTCCAGGATTTACTTTAAGTGCATTTATAGTAGGGGTAATTTATGGGTTAGTTCTTTATAAAAAGCCTAAAACTATAACACGATTTATAGTTTCATCTTTGCTTATAACCATAATTGTGCATATATTCTTAAATACCCTTTGGCTTTCTATATTATTTGATAAAGCCTTTATATTAATAACTCAAACTAGAATACTTAAATCATTAATTATGCTTCCTATCGAGGTTATAACCCTATCCCTTGCATGGAAGTACTTAGGAACAAAAATAGAAAAAGAGATATAGTATCTCTTTTTCTAAAAAAATACTCAAAGGAGCACCAAGTATTTCTTGGTGCTCCTAGATTTTTATTATAGTATTTGCGTATGTCTAAAGCAACTAGTTATATGATCATTAATAACGCCTATAGCCTGAAGATATGCATAGATTATCGTTGACCCTAAAAATTTAAATCCTCTAGATTTTAAATCCTTACATATCCTATCAGAAAGTTCTGATGTAGCAGGAACCTTAGATATATCTTCCCACTTATTAATTAAGGGTGTTCCGTCTACAAAGTTCCATATATAATTATCAAAGCTTCCAAACTCCTTTTGTATGTTTATAAACTTATTAGCATTGTTTATGGATGCTTCTATTTTCTTTTTATTTCTTATTATACCTGGATTTTGCACTAATTCATTTACTTTTTTATCATCATATTGTGATACCTTTATAGGTTCAAAATCATCATAAACTCGCCTATATTCTTCTCTCTTTTTAAGCACAGTGATCCAGCTTAAACCTGCCTGGGCTGATTCTAACACTAGGAATTCAAAATGTTTTATATCATCATGTACAGGTATCCCCCACTCTTCATCGTGATATTTAATATAAATCTCATTATCTTTACACCATGGACATCTATTCATTTTAATCTCTCCTTATACATTTTATTTCTAATCTTTCTAAACAATCTATTGTGAATATTTTAGTGTAATGCTCTGTAACTTTAAGTAAATCAATATATAAAAAGAGAACCATATTAATTACGGCTCTCTTTTTCATTATACAGTATTTTTACTATTTACTCTCTATATTTGATTCTTTTATTATTCTCTTTCTATTATATAACATAAACAATATTGTAAATGCTGATATTATAAGAGCTCCTACTACCTTAAAGTTTAATAATTTAACTATAGCCCATGGTAGTGGACTTGCTGCGTAATCTATACTTGACACAAGATTTGATCCTGTTGGTATAGCAAACTGTACAAGCTTTGCTGCCTGTGTAAATAAAGGTGCCAAGTTAGTGGCAAATAATAGTCCACACACTACTATAACAACACCTATTATAAATGTTCTAAATACATTACCCTTTGTTACCGGAACAATTAATACGAAGGCAAATGGTAACCCTGCAAGACTTGCAAAAGGCAAAAATCCATTTCCAGGTACTATAATTGAAAGTAATAAGGTTACTGGGACAAGTAGTAATGAAACTACTAGAGTAGTTGGATGTCCTATACCTACTGCTGAGTCAAGACCTATATAAAGCTTTCCATTGCTATTAAATTTCTTTGATATAAGATCTTGTGTAGCCTCTGATACTGGCATTAGTCCTTCCATAAGTACTGCCGCCATTTTTGGAATTAAAACCAATACAGCACCCATAGTTACTGCTAAAATTAATATGTGTTTAAGGTCATATTTTGCAATTACTCCCAATAAGGCTCCTATTATAGTTCCTAAAAGTACTGGATCTGCAAATACACCTAATTTATTTTGCATACTTTCAGCATCTATATCTATCTTATTTATTCCTGGTATATAATCTAATATTTTATTTATAACTATAGCTATTGGAACAAATGAAGCAGAAAATCCATGAGGTATTGATATACCTTCAAGTCCTAGTTGTTCCTCTAATCCTTTAGCTGTTAAATCTGCAATTATCATAATTATTATCATATTTACTACTGCTGCGAATATACCCCAACCAACACTTCCTGTTAGAACTGAAACAATTGAACCTGTAAAAGCAAAGTGCCAATAATTCCATATATCTATATTAACAGTTTGAGTAGTCTTTGTTACAAGCATTATTATGTTTACTAATAAACATATAGGTATTATTAATGCTCCAACCTTTGATCCAAAAGCAATAGCTGCTGCTGCTGGCCAGCCTACATCTAAAACATTTAAATTAAGTCCAAAATTTTCTACCATACTTTGAGCTGCTGGCCCTAAGTTATCTGTAAGTAATCCTATTACTAGGTTAAGTCCTATAAAACCAACTCCAATCATTAATCCAGCCTTTATAGATTTACCTAATTTAACACCTAAACAAAGTGCAAATATAGTAAATAATATAGGCATCATAACACTTGGCCCTAAATCAACAATATAATTTAATATATCCATAATGTCCTCCAATATTTAAAGTTATTTATTTAACTTATTTAATATTTCTATTTTTTCTTCTTTAGTTCCGCTATAAAGCTTATGTACCACCTCTGCATCAGAAAATAAACACATTAATTCAGATAAAAATACTGCTTGATGCTCTTTTTCTTTTAACACTATTCCACATATAAGATTAATATCTACCTTAATATTTTCATCTTCCATACTATTAAATTTTACTGGCTCCTTTAAAGAAATTAATACCAGTGTAGATTTATTTACATGTTCACTATCTGTATGTGGAATAGCTATTCCCATGGTTCCAAAATCTATTCCTGTAGGAAAAACTTCTTCTCTTTTTATTAAAGATTCATAATAACTGTCCTTTACGTATGATCTTTCTAAAAGATTTATTGATATAAATTTAAGTGCGTCTTCATAGGTTTTAAAAGAAAGATCTTCAAAGATTAATTCTTTATCTATTTGTATGTTCATATTTATCTCCTTTTATAAGAATTATATATAACCCTAATTTCTTTATAGTCCTAACTTTTCTATAATGTCATCTATGGTTTTATTTATACCTATGTTAGTTATAAATGATAGCCCCTTAACCACAGGCACCCCTAAATCTTTAGTAAAGTTTGATGTAGTTATAACTAAGTCATAACCACTTGCCTTACTAGGCAACTCTGCGATTGTACATTGTCCAAGTGATACCTTATCTAGCATACCCTTTTCTGTTAAAATCCCCTTTAGTTTACTGATTGCAACTGTTGAAGTCGCTATTCCTGCACCACATGCAACTAATATTTTTTTCATAAATAATTCCTCCTCAATTTTGTGAGTATCTTTTTATTATCTCTAAAACATCTTTTTCATTAGAAGTATTAATAATTTCCTCTACATCTTTTTTATTAGTAACTAATTTAATAACTTGTGCTAAGACATCTAAATGACTATGATTATCTACAGCAGCTAATGTTATTATGAGCTTTACTGGAACTTTAAAGTCATCATTAAAGTCCACGCCTTTCTTTAATGTAATTAAGCTAAGCCCTAACCTTAAAGCCCCATCCTCTGGACTTGCATGGGCTAAAAGAACTCCTGGCGCAACCACCATGTAAGGTCCATACTTTTCTATATTATTTACTATACTAAGATAATAATTATCCTTTACAGATTTTTTTTCTTCTAATATTTCTGTTCCTTTTTTAATTACGCTCTTCCAATCATTAGCCTCTAAACTTAAGGACACATATCCTTCTTTTAAAAGATCATACATACTTATATTATCTTTTAAAATAAGTTCTTCATTAGTATCTGAAATAACCTTCATAAATTCATATTGAAGTTTATATAAGTCCTTAACTTCACACTGCGCTTGAACTAAAGTTATGAGTTTTTTAACCTTTATAAGGTTAATTTCATATTCTTTATACTTATTAAATCTAATATTTATATGTTTCTTTAGGTTTTTGTAGTCTTCTTCAGATAATATACTATTAACTCTTATATAAGAATTAACATTAACTTTTGGAATATCTACGGTACTTATTATAATGTCATAATCATAGTTACCAATGTCACCTATGGCTCTTGATGAAACTATGTTTACTATCTCTACATTAAAAGCTTTTTTTATTTGAGTGGCCACTATTTTAGCTGTTGCTATACCCGTACCACAAACTATAATTACTTTTTTTCTGTCTTGTCTTTTATTTTTTGTATTTTCTATTGCTGCAGCAAAGTGAAGGGTAATATAGGAAATTTCGTGATCATTTATAGGTTTTTTAATATATTCTTCTAATATACTGCACGCTTCTTTTGTATCTATAAAAATTTCATTATAGTTTTTAATAACTTCTTCAAACATAGGATTTTCTAAGGATAAATCAAATTTAATTCTATAAATAGCTGGTTTAATATGAAGAAGAAGTCCTTGTATTATCTTTTCTTCTTTCACTCCAAAGTCTATATTGTATACATCTTCTATATACTTTGTCATAGATTTTGCTATATCATAAATTTGATTAAAATCTTCAATATATAAATAGTCATCTTTTAGCGCTGTTGCCCCTAAAAGTTTCATTGATATATATATAACTTCATATTTTGGTATTACAATATTAAACCTATTTTCTAATTTATCTTTAATTGTATTAGCTATTTTAAACTCTTTGGTGTAATCAAGCTTAATTTGCATACCATCTGATATAAAACTATCTATATTATTATTTCTTTTTAGAATCATAATTATTTGAACTAATAAATTCATATAAAAAGAATCATCAAAAGATCTTCCTAGTTCTTTTTCTGCATATACTATCAACGAATCTATAAACTTTATGTCAATCCCCTGCAAAATGTCCTCAAATATAAGATTATTTAATTTTGATAGAGTTAAGTGTTTATCTATGTAACTATAAATGTCTTCTATTGATATGGTACCTAAAAGCATATCTTTAATTTCTTTTCTTTTATGTACCTCTTCTCCCTCTATATAAAGCCCTACCTTAGGTTTTCTTATAAGTTTTAATGAGCTCTTAATTAAACTATCTTCTATATTAGAAAGTAAATTTATAATTGTTGTCCTAGAGCTATAAAGCTTATGTTCAAAATACACTATAGAAACAGGCTTTGTACTTTGTAAAATATAAAGAGTTATAAAAATAGACATTTCTTCTTTTGAGTAATTATACTTGTAAGGCGTATAGTTACCAGAAAACTCTTCAATAAAATCACTTAGTTTCTTATTTTGTTCGAGTCTTACGCCCTTCATGTGATTTCTATCTAAATAATTGAATCCATTTTTCACTAAAAAGCCTTCTATTTTATTTAAATCGTATCTTATAGCCCTATCACTAACTCTATAAAAATCAGCTAAATCAGTTATTTTTATATATTCAGATGAAGTTAAAAGTTTTTTTAACATAGCCATAGATCTAGAATTTAAATTCATAGCAATCCTCCTAAATAAAATTATATTATATATCTTACAGCATTAAAACCTTTTCAAAGAACAGAAAGTGGTAACTTACTTCGGAAAAAATAGACTAATAAAAAACTTTTCCTAATATAAAAAAAGATGGTACTATTATATAAAGTTACCCATCTTTTACGTGTTTCATGTATAAACTTCTTGTTTCTAATAAATTTATTTATTATATTCTTTTAGTATTTTAAAATATCTGCTTTCTAATCCTTTTATAGTACCCTCTCTATATGATAGTTTGTTTTCTAATCTACTTATCATATTATAAATTCTCACTAACCTTAATCATGGACCTTACCTTTTTTTCAATCTGCTTTGGTAGTTCTTGAAAAAGTGCTCTTTTTAATAAATTAGGATTTTTTATTCCTTCCTTACTTAAATACCCCTCTATTAATTTAACCTTTTCCTCTCTATTTGGCATTAATTGATATGCAACATACCAATCTTCTAATGATGAAATAGGAACCTTAACACCATCTATATCTTTAAAGTCCCCTATAGACTCCTGATCAAAAGTATATTTATACATACCACTACTGTGATTTATAATAAACCCTGACATTACGTCAATATCCACATCACATATATTATATTCATAAAAATATTCAGTAGAATAAACCTTTGTTTCATCTCTTTCCTTTTTATCTCCTAAAGACTTTAATATGTCATCTAAGGTTTCTATATCTTTTTTATGTACAATTATATCTATATCATTTGGTGAATCTACTAACCCATAATGATTTAACACTATAGAGCCACCAACTGCCCAAAATATGTTTTCATTATTTAGTTTCTCTCCTATATATGAAAGCACCTGAAATAACTTAAAGTTAGTTTCTATTAATTTAATTTTAGTTTTAAATTTAACTATGTCTTTTTCATTTTTCTTTACAATTTCATAGCTAAACTCAATAGGTGAATTTACTTCATTAAACTCTTTTCTTATACTATCTAATACCCTAAGTCTTAAATGGGAATAGACATAAGAAAGACTTGGAACCATTAATATGTATTTAAGTTCCTCTAAAGAAATTTCAAATTCTTTAGAGGGCTTTCTTTTTTCTAGTTCTAAATAAAATATTTTAGCATATACACTCTTAAAATCCGGAACATCACGTCTTAATATAGACTTAGTTCTCCTTTTGGTAATCTTGGGTTCCTTTAGATCTTTTTCCATCTGCAAATCTACTCCTTCCTTTATCCTTATTACATTATATTACAGGTAATTTGATAATAGCAACTCCATTCAAACTGTTATTGCTTTTAAACTTGCTCTATCTAAAATTTAATTTATTTTTAAACCTCCAATATGTAAAAATATAAACATATACGTTTGTCTATAAAGGTTATATTCTTATTGACCTTTTTAGTGCTTTGACTAATAATGTATATATAATTATTCTAACCATAATTTTGCATTTAGGAGGCTTCTAATGTTAAATTTTAAAAAAAAGAGACCAGTGGTTCATGATGTTACTGTAGACGACACTAAAACAAATTATAATGTCCAAAATATATCATCTCAAAATAAACTTGCAGTTTTAAAGCACAATCAAAAATGTATTGTAAATAAATTAAGTAATAAAATCGATGAAACAGGTTTTGCTACAGAGAACTTAATTGAAATTACAACCGATATCAATAAGTATGTGGAAGTACAAATGAGTTCTATTGATAAATTAGTAAATGAAATCACTAATTATTCCGCTTTAGCTGAAGAAGTGCTAGCAAGTACAAATAATTCAAAGCAAATAGCGCATCAAACCATGGGAATAGCTAATGAAGGAAGTAAGGCTGTAGATAATTCTATTAAGGCTATGAATGAAATAGAATCTTCTGTTGAAGATGCAAAGACAGTTATTATGGACCTTAATGCAAAGTCTGCACATATTAATGATATGCTAGATGTCATTAAAGATATAGCTAATCACACAAACCTGCTTTCTTTAAATGCTTCTATTGAAGCTGCAAGAGCAGGAGATTCTGGTAGAGGTTTCACTGTAGTTGCAAAGGAAGTTAAAAAGCTAGCAGAAAGAAGCGTTGAATCTGCTGGGTTTATTTCAAAAACCATAAATGAAATAAATACTAGTATTAACCATACAATTCAGGCCATGGATAGAACAAGCTTAAAGGTAAAAGAAGGAACTGAAATAGCTAATAACACCATGGTAGTTTTTCAAAATATTATAAAAGCAGTACAAACTAGTACCAATGTAACCTCAGAAATAAATGTTGCTCTAGAAAGTCAAACTAAAAATTTAGAAAATGTTATAAGTTCTGCAGAAGATATGAGTTATATTTCAGAAAAATTATTATCCGTTGTAGAATCGGCTTCTTTAAATACTCAATACACAAAAACTTCCCTTACTATTTTATCAGAGGTTTCAGAAGACTTGCAATACATATCAAATAAATTACTTCAGGAAATCCCTTCAAATACTAAGGAGACTTCCATTTTAAAAACCTGTTTGCATAGCGCTCCCCTTGCATTTGATCCAGCCCTTGCCATTGATCAAGAAAGTGGACAAGTAATTATAAATGCTCATGCCGCTCTATTGACCTTTGGTTCTTCTGGCGAAATTTGTCCTGGAATAGCTAAAAGCTGGTATGTAGAAGAAGATCATTTAACTTGGGTTTTTAGCTTAAGGAAAGGGGCAAAGTTCCATAACGGAAGAGAGATTACTACATCTGACATTAAATATTGTTATGAAAGAATCTTAAGCCCATCATTAAAGTCACCTAATAGTTCGTTTCTTGAAAATATAGAAGGTGCTACCGAATATCTAAAAGGACGTGCTAAAGAGGTTATTGGAATAAGGATATTAGATAAATATAGATTATCTTTAAAACTTACTGTACCTTATACAGGCTTTTTATTGAACCTTGGTCAATACTGTTGCTCTATTATAGCAAAGGAAGAACTTCAAAAAGGTAAAATTGTTGGCTGTGGTCCCTTTGTTTTAGAAGAGATAAAACCTGATGCCTGTACTTTAAAAGCCTTTAAGGATTACTTTGGTGGTGCACCATATACAGACGAAATCCACATCGAATTTGATCCTTTAAACCCCGCAGAAAAATTTTTAAATAATGAGTATAGCTTTATTTCAGTAGACACTAAGGCAACAATGGAAAGCTTAAAACATACTAAATGTTCCTCAATTAAGATAAAAGATATCATGGGAACGTATTACGTGGGCTTTAATTTAAAGAGTAACTCTGCACTAGTGAAAGATACAGAAATAAGGAGAGTATTAAATCATGCTATTGATAGAAAAAGAATTATAGCTGAAATTTTAGGTGGCATGGCTACAGAAGCCAAAGGTCCTTTTCCACCTAACATAATAGACAATAAATATTTACCTTCTTTTGATTATAACCCTACTATGGTAAAGAATTTAATATCTAAAAAAGGTTTAAAATCTGGATTAAAGCTTAAACTACTTATAAGAGAAGGTAGCAGTGACACTGTATTTAATAAGCTCTCTCAATATGTCATTGAAGATTTTAAAAAGGTTGGAATACAATGCATAACTGAAAAGGTTTCAAATGATAAATATTTTGAAACTATACCTAGTTGTGATTTATTTATAAGTAGATGGATAGCTGATACTGGGGATCCTGATAACTTTCTTTTGCCTAACTTTAATCCAAGTAATTTTACAGACTTTACAGGATATAGAAATGAAGATGTATTACAAATGATGGACACTGCTAAAGCAATAATAAATCCACTTAAAAGATCCAAAGTATACGAAGATATTCAAAAGCAAATTATTGATGACAGTCCTTGGATTTTCTTATATCATCCTCAAATGGCCGTAGCTACTAATTCTGGTGTATTAGGTGCAAGACTAAACCCCCTTGGAATGATAAGGTTTGAAGATATCGTTATAGAATAATGAAATAATTCTTAGGCTTAAGTGAAATTTCCTTATAAAAATAAAACAATAAGCCAGCTTAAATCCCAAGGTTTTATGCTGGCTTATTAATATTACTCCTCTATATTCTAGAAATCTTTTAATAAGGATTATTTAGTATTGTATCTATTTAGTGACTTTTTCCTAAGCTTAACACCTAAGGTTTCAGTTACAAACCTATCAATCATATTTTCTTTAGTAGCTTTGTCTTGAACAAATATATCATGTTTCTTGCAAAGCTTGCTTAGATCACCTTTACTTATATCACAAGTTTTAAAAAAACTCTTTCCAGCCTTAACAGTAGTCATTACCATTAGACGTTTATATATTTCATCATTAGTCATAATTCACCTCTTTATTTAACTTTAAATTTCTCTGGATTTGCTACCTTCATCCTTACTATATATCCATATTTAGTACGTACATCAGCTTCTTAAGTGTCTTCAAAAGATAACTAATGGACATACCTTTTTACTTATAACTTAAAGAATTAGTTTCTTTTAGATACGTTATAATACTATTATATCAATTTTTATCATTAAACTAAACTAAATTATATTTCGCCTAAATACAAGGAAAAGCACACACTCATATAATATGAATCTGTGCTCTTCCTTTTACACCTCTCGCCCTATATAATTCCTATTTTCAGCTAAAGTTTAAAACTTCACCTAAAACCAAGAACTTTCCTTACTTTACTACTATCTCTACATTTATAGCCTGTGGTCCTTTTTCACCTTCTGCTACATCAAAAGCAACTTCTTGACCTTCATGAATATTTTTGCTGTTAGATTGATCTTTGACCTTAGAATGATGCAAAAATAAATCCTTTCCATCATTTCCAGATATAAATCCATACCCCTTTTCAGCATCAAACCATTTTACTATTCCTGTCATAGACATATTTTAGCCCTCCTTAAATATATTTCCCTTTAGTATCTGCAAACTTTAGATAAAATATTTAATATTGTTTTATTTTTAAAATAATTTAATGAAATCTTTATTCTTAATTATTTTAAGCATTATAAAAAAATTACAATATAAGGTATCAAATAGTCTAATCTCCTTATCAGTTACCTTTTTGAATCTAGCTTATCTTTGAACTTTTAAATAATCCATTATAAGCTATAAAAGCTGCCGCTAAATATGCTAAGGTTTTTGGTATCATAAGGAATCCAATAGTGGGAACTATTCTGGCAAATAATATAACTGGTATATAAAATCCAAAGGATATTAATATCATAATACCTATCCACTTAAATATATCATCTTTTTCTTTTATCCCGTCTTTTAAGAATATTATAGCTACTGCAAGCCCAACTATCATTAAAGGTATGTTTCTATACATCTCCCAATTAAAAGGTGCTACAGCCCTACCCCATTGATTCTCTGGAAATAGCATTATAATTATTCTAATTAATGAAAGTATATATAAACTTATAGTAAAAGCCCCTTGTTTCTTGTTAAAACGAACTCTCCATATCTCTACAAATAAAGCGTAAAAAATAGTAACAGTTATAGAAGTTGCAAGCTTTCCATAACCTAAAAGAGCAGCATTTTCTAATAGTCCACCTTTTAAGTATGCTAAAACTCTAAAGCCAACATGTCCAGTATCTCCTAATGATAAAAGAGCAAAAGCAGCTATAAAAAGTTTCCTTAAATTATTATCTTTAGCGTTGGTGCTCTCCATTCTTCTACTCATCTTAATCACAACAAACCACACTGCTATTAAGTAAAAAATATTAAATAATATTTCCATGATATCTTTAATTTCCATAATAACTAATCTCCTTTTAATTTAATTTGTATGCAAATTGTTTCTATACAAATTAATTATAGTGCTAAGATAAACAAAATGCAATATGTATTAAAGGAATCCATACGGATCCCTTTAATAAACTATAATATTTATCTTTCAGCTTTCTTTATCTTAAACTCTAATTCTTCCGATATATTAACATTAAATAAATAAGTTAAATTCACTTCATTTAAAAACTTATCCTCCATTCCTTCAGATAAATTCAATTCATTAAGTTTATTATGATAAATGCCAACAAAACTTCTTAAATCTTTTATATTATCAAATATATGATAATTTAAAGATTGTTTTTTCATATCATAATGCTTTTCCATAATAGAAAACATTTGCCTTCCTCCGAATAAGTCAGCTAGGTATCTTGTATAAGCATGAGCAATTAAAAGCTCTGGCTTATTGATAGAAATCTCTTTTAATCTATTTACAAAAACTTCAGTAGATTTTAAAGGCTTCATAGCCTTCATTTTTTCACCTAAAAGCATTTCTAAATCTTTCTCTATTGCTACTCTTCTTCTTAGCTCTTCATATATAAATAACTTTACTGCTTCATTATCTTTATTATTATCCATTTCTTCTTCTATGGTTTTATATATAAAATATAAATTATATAAGTATTCTGCGTAAGTTTCTTTTGAAGCATTACCATCAAATAATCTTTTAATAAATCCAGATGATTCTGCCATAGCATGTAAATCTTTTGTATTTTCACGTATATCAAACATTAATTTTTCTTTACTCATATTTTTTATCTCCTTTTCATTTATAATAATCATTAATGACTAATCATTATTGACTATATTTATTATAACACTTTTGACAGCATAGTCAAGTATGACTATACTATATAATATAGATATTTAAATAACTAATTTGCTTTTGTGAAAGGGGTTGAATTTTAATGAGGATTTTTTACTTGATATTAGTATGCCTCATTAAATATAAATTATGGACGATAGACATCTTTTATTATTAGGATTATTAAAACTTCAGAGCCAACATGGCTATCAAATAAATGAATTCATTGAAAACAACATGAAGTGTATACTACCAATAAAAAAGGCCACTTCCTATGCTCTATTAAATAAGCTTGAAGAAGAAGATTACATAAATATGCAAGAAGCTCAAAAAGATAAAAGACCCACGAAAAAGGTATTTTCTATAACTAAAAAAGGTGAGAATTTATTTTTAGAGTTGATGGAAAGTAGCTTAAAGAACGTAGATGAAATAAACTTTTCAGGGGATATTCCATTTCTATTTTTAGATGACTTTCCAAAAGACAAAGCTATAGAGTGTATAGATAAGAGAATAGAAAAGTTACAACAATTAGTGAGCGATTATGAGAAAATAGTGAAGTCTACTAATAAAGGTCATGGTGATAACAAGGGTATAGCCTTCTCCATAAAAAGAAGGCTTTCTTTGCTAAAAGAAGACCTCTCTTCAGTTAAACATCTAAGAGAAAATTTAAACTAGTTTACGAAAGTGCATAAAAAATAGTGACTCTTAATCTCAATTAAACTTTTTAATAAGATTAAGAGCCACTAAAAATTATTTAATTATTTAAAAGGTTGTTCATTTATTTTAAAAAATACTTCATTACATAAGGTGATGTCATTGTAGCTAATAAACAAGGATAATCCATATTAAATTCTACAATATCTCCTACTTTATAATCTATCCTGCAATTTGTTAAGTCTAATAATAAATGATCACTGCTAGCCCCTAAAATATCAATATCTTCATCTCTTACATATAATCCCTCTAGTGATATATCCTGCTTACCTATAGCTACTATACCCCTAGTTATAATCCCCCTATCTTCAAAGCTTGGCTTATCTCCAAAGGCGTCTACCCCTATTATTCCTTTAGGTATAGAAGCCTTTTCCTTTAATTCTATTATCTCACCCTTTAATATAAAAGCATGGTTATAAAAGTTTTTTATATCTTTTTCAAAGGCAGCTTCTGTTCCTAAAACTACTGCTTCACCTATTCTTAATTGATTTATACCCTTAGGTATTGAATCATTTAAAACCATATATAAACTACTAGAATTACCTCCTG
>CAYYWN010000022.1:0-7920 GCA_964474485.1 uncultured Clostridium sp.
TACAAGCACAAATATGCGTCATTCGCTGAATCAATTTCTTTACTGCTACCTGACGAACAGAATCGTTTGAAACATCTGAAAACAATAAGACTTCATCATAATGGGTTTTAGCCCAGATAAGTGCCTTCTTAATTAAAAATGGAGAAACAACAGTATTCATAATAATCTTCAACCTTTTTTTGAAAAACATTTTATTTTCAGTCTTTATGGATTTTGCGATATATTACTAAAATAATTTAACTATCCTTCAAATAATTAAAGTTATTTAAAGGATAGTTATCTTTAGGTGTGAAGTTATTTAATTTTATCCAAGTCTTTTAAGATATATCTCTAAAGTATTATCTTTTGAATATTCTACACGAGATGCATCTGTCATTATACCTATCAATGTAAGCTCAGGATCTGTATCATTATCACCAGCTAGTATCCAGTAATGCTCTTCTAACTCATGAGATCTTTTAGCTGATAATAGCTTTTCAAGTAAGTATACATCTTTTTTACTTAATTTTATATCGAAAGCTTTAATATAAAATTCAGTACATTGATTTTCTGTAATAACATTTATATTAATATTATGTGAACCATTTTTGTAGCAATAATTCATTAGTTCATTTACAATTTTAGTATTTCTATACATTAAATGTTTCATTTCGTAGGCTCCTTTCTAAAAGCATTTATTATAGGTACAAGTACTAAAGCGACAAGCCCACCAGCTAAACCATTATTGTATAAGTTTAAACCACCATGAAGATAGCCAGTATTCATTACAGTGCAAACATGTAAAAAGCCTGCTAACATACCATAAATGATACCAAATTGACCGGAGATAGGGGCTAAAGTTGTTGAAAATAATGTGGACAAGATCATTTGTGGAGAGTTTAAATCCCATATGTTTAATAAGCTTGCAAGAATAGCTCCAAATACTATAGGAGCAGTATTTCGAAGATGTTTACCAAATGCACCAAATCCTGAAATTGTAAATATACCTGCAATAACTGGTCCATTTAAGTCACCACCTATAATCACTACATATAAAGTGAATATAAGACCTAAAATACCCATGTTTATAAATGCGGCATATTCAAATAATAAATAAAAGTCTGTAACTAATCTTCCAGGAAATTTTGTAATCTCTAATACATTTTTGAAGCTTTTTCCATTCAAAATAAAACCTATTATAATCATAAAAGAAAATATGATTATAAGAAAAATAAGTATGTATGGATTGATACCTTCGTACCAGATAAATCTGCTTTCAAAGTTTATGCCAAAGGCTCTAAAGATTGACATAAGTATAGTTGCAAGGATACCTGCTGCAAATCCTACATTATATAAATTGTAACCTTGATGTACTTTTATACAATGGGAAGCAAGGGGAGGTAAGATAAATCCTATAAATGTTGTTATACAAATACCCACAATTATACCTAGGGCTGGTGGAAGATAACCTGAAAAGGTTAATTGACCTACAGTTGGTGCTAATGTGGTTCCTAAAAGTGCTATTAGAGTATAGTTTAAAAAAGGTTCCTTTTGATATTTAGAGTATAGCCACACTCCAAATATTATAGGCCATATGTTAGCTATATTTTTACCAAAGAAACCAAAGCCAGCCATAAGCCAAATAGCCATCAGAGTAGAGCCGTTGGGTTTTATACCGGTTTTAACTAAAATGAATATACACATAAGGGTTAAAAGTCCTGCGTTTACAAAAGAAGCACCAATACCACCTAGAGCTAAGTAATCTGTTATTAATATATCAGAATTCATTACTATGGTTAATATACCATGAAAAATATTTTTTGGTGTATCTACAAGAAAACCAAAGATTATAAAAGAGGTAAATATTACTATAGATATAATATAAGATTTATAAATTTCGTTTTTCATAAGTCCTCCTAACAATAAGGTATTAAATAACTAATTATAGTATAATTTATAATGATTGGGTTAGGCAATATTTATTTTTAATTAAATATATTGTTATAGTTAATTAGAAATAAAATAAAAACGTTAAATTTCATATATTATATAACATATAGTCAATAAAAATACTTTAAATAAGTTTGTACACAATATATAATATAGTATATATACAAACTACCATAAATTAATATAAATAAATAATGTAGATTTATATATATTTATGTTTTCATATATATAAAACACTTTAGTATTGGAGGAATAATCATGGAAAAACAAGTTCCTGAAATTAAAGGTCATTTAAGAAATCATATGATTGAGCTACCTACTGTTATAAGAAAATCTACAGGTATTAAGATATTTGGCAAAAGGCTGAAGTCTTTTTTATTTAGTACAGATGTTGCAGTTATAAGAAATACCAACGCTGATGCTGTAATTGCAGTATATCCCTTTACTCCACAACCAGTAATAACACAAGCGTTATTATTAGCAGCGGATGTTCCAGTATTTTGTGGAGTTGGCGGTGGCATAACCACAGGTAAAAGAGTAGTCAACTTAGCTTTAGATGCAGAATTTAAAGGAGCTATGGGTATAGTTGTTAACAATCCTACTCCAAACGAGGTTATAAGTAAGGTTAGGGATACTATAGATATACCTATAATTGTGACAGTGGTTTCAGAGTATGAAGATATAAGGGCAAGGATAGAATCTGGAGCTACAATAATAAATGTTTCAGGAGGAAAAGATACTTCAAAAATAGTAAGAAACATAAGAGAAAAGTATCCGGACTTTCCTATAATAGCAACCGGTGGACCAACAGATGAAACTATTTTGGAAACTATTAAAGCAGGGGCAAATGCCATAACATATACACCACCATCTACAGCAGATATATTAAATGAAATTATGGATCGATATAGAAAGCAATATGAAGATGAAAGTATTTAACTTTTAGCTTTTATATTTTTAATATGAGGAGTTTTAAGATGATAGAAAATAATTGTAAGGTCTGTCCTGAATATCTAAATAATAATTGTGGGGGCGGAGCTCTAGATTGTATGTGCCTTAAATGCCCAAGAAATCTTGGGAAGTGTATGATAACAAAATACTGTACGGAAACAGAGTCCATTCTCACATTTGATTAGAAGGAATCAATCAATACTTATTGAATATAATATTAGGTAACTTAATTGATACATTAAGATTTACTATAAGTTATTATATTTAAATAAAAGGGGGGAAATAAAGTGAACAAAGAACATGGGGAAAAATTAAATGAAGTGAGAGAATATCTGCTTGATTTAGAACACTTGAACCAAGCTATTGGCCTAGTTTACTGGGATATGAGAGTTGGAATACCTAAAAAAGCTATAGAGTCTAGATCAGAAGTAATAGGATATCTATCAGGAGAGTCTTATAAGCTTGCAACTTCTGATAAGGTAAAGGAGTTTATTGACCATTTTGAAGGAGTAGAAGGACTTGATGATATTTCAAAGTCTATGATAGAAAATCTAAAAAAAGAATATGAAAAAACTAAAAAGATACCATCAGATAGACATAAAGAATATACAATTTTAGCATCTAAATCTGAGGTAGCCTGGGAAGAAGCTAAAGATAAATCAGACTTTCAAATATTCAAACCATATCTTCAAAAAGTAGTAGATTTTAAAGATGAATTTATAAATTACTGGGGATATGAGAACAATAAATATGACACTTTGCTAGATTTCTATGAGCCAAGCATAACTGTAGAAAAGCTAGATAATATTTTTGGAGAGTTAAGAGATGGTATAGTTGAGCTATTAGAAAGAATAAATAATAGTAAAGTAAAACCAAGAGATGACTTCTTTAAAAAGGAATTTTCTAAAGAATCTCAAGAAGAATTTAGTAAATTTGTTGTAGAAAAATTAGGTTATGATTTTGATGCAGGAAGAATAGATGAAAGTGTACATCCTTTTACTATAAACTTTGGGAATAAGGATGTTAGAATCACAACTAAATACTTAACAAATGAATTTAGAAGTGCATTATTTAGCACAATACATGAAGGTGGACACGCTATTTATGAGCAGGACATACCTGATGAATTAAATGGAACAGGTCTTGGAACAGGTGTATCCATGGGCATACATGAATCTCAATCAAGATTTTATGAAAACATTATAGGAAGAAGTAAGTCCTTTTGGAAGTATTTTTATCCTGAAGCTAAAAAGAGATTTGCACAATTTGAAGGAGTTTCACTTGAAGAATTTTATAAGGGCTTAAATACGGTAGAACCGTCCCTTATAAGAACAGAAGCAGATGAGCTTACTTATAGTTTACATGTAATAATAAGATATGAAATAGAAAAGGCCCTTGTAAATGGAAAAGTTAAAGTAGAAGATTTGCCTAGGGTTTGGAATGAAAAATATAAAGAGTACTTAGGAGTAGAGGCAAGCTGCGATGCAGAAGGAGTCCTTCAAGATATGCATTGGTCTGATGGAAGTTTTGGATACTTCCCAAGTTATGCCCTGGGAAATATATATGGGGCTCAATTCCTGAGTAAAATGAAAAAGGATATGCCAAATATGTATGAAGAAATTGAAAAAGGGAACTTTGAAGATATTCATAAATGGTTAAGTGAAAATATCCATAAGCACGGAGCCGTTTATAAACCAGCAGATCTTATAAAAATGGTAACCGGAGAAGAACTTACAGCTAAATACTTTATAGAGTATTTAAATAAAAAGTACACAGAGATATATGATCTATAACCAATACACCCCCCTTATAATAAGACTATAAGGGGGGATTTTTATTTTATATAACAATATGCGAATATTAACTGTAAGAAAATATATGACATATTTAAGATTGCGGCTCAATCTTATAGTTAAGGTTAGCTATTAATTAGAAGGTATATATATTGCAATTAATAAATAATAATCCCTATAATAGCTACTATAGCTATTAGTAAGATAGGATCCATCTTTTTTAAGGAAGCTATAAATACTCCTAAAAATAAGATAATACTTTTAAAATCTATAAATATACTCTTATTTATAAGTAGTAAGGCAGCGGAAGCTATAAGACCGATTACAGTAGGTCTTATACCTTTAAAAGCATAATTTACATATTTATTATCTTTAAATTTAACAAAGAAAATTGCTATTATCATCATTATTATAAAAGAAGGAAGAGAAACTCCTAAAGTAGCAAGTAAAGGCCCTAAGGGAGAGTTAGTGGCTGTATAACCTATGTAAGTAGCGCTGTTTATTGCAATAGGCCCAGGAGTCACTTGAGATATTGCAATTATGTCTGTAAATTCACTTATAGTAAGCCAAGCATTATTTATAACCACTTCTTGCTTTATTAAAGGAAGCATAGCATATCCGCCACCAAAACTAAAAAGTCCTATTTTAAAAAATGTGATAAATAATTTTAGATATAAGTTCATTTGTTTCCCTCCTTTATTTGTCCATAAACTATACCACCTATAGCAGCTAGAATTATGAATAATATTGGAGTTACATTAAAAAATGCAATTAACACTGCCACTAAAATAGGAATACTTATATTATTTTTATTTATTCCAGCATTCTTTCCCATTCTATAAATAGGAGCAGCAATTAAAGCTACTATAGCAGGTCTTATAGCTTTAAAACTTTTTTCTACATATATATTATCTTTTATATCCCTAAAAAATAGAGCAATAATTAATATTATTAAAAAAGAGGGCAAGATGGCTCCAAGAGTTGTACAGACAGCTCCAAAAAAACCTGCACTTTTATACCCTACAAATACAGCGGTGTTTACAGCTATGGGGCCTGGAGCAGATTGAGCTAAAGCTAAAGAATCTATAAACTCTTGTTTATCTAGCCAGCCTTTAGTATCCACCACCTCTTTTTCAATTAAAGGAACCATGGCATATCCTCCACCTAGTGTAAAGGTACCAATTTTAGAAAAGCATAAAAATAGTTCTAAATAAAGATTCACAAAGAAACCTCCTCACCTTATTAGTATCAATTACTATTATTTATAGTAAACTTTCAGGGACTTTTAGTAGCACATGTATATATTATATAGTATATATGATTTTTTAATATAACTAATAGGGATTAATAAATTATATATTTAAATAGAAAGGAGACTTTTTATGTTTTTAGATAGAGGTACTTTAATAAGTGGTGATGCAGGTCATAACTCACCCCCAGATACGGGGGCTAGTGGATATAGGCAAGAAGATGATTTAACTAAGGAGGTCTGGAATTTAATACAAGATAAGCTTAGAGCTAGGGGATATTTAACTAAAGATTGCACCCCATGGGGTAAAAATTTTAATAGTGTAAACAAATCCTTAGCTTTTAGGGTAAATGAGGCAAATAATAGTGGGTCAAACCTTCATCTATGTATACACTTCAATTCTGGTGGTGGAACAGGTGTAGAATGTTATATAAGTGGTAATAAAGACTTAGAAAAGGACTTTGCAACTAATATTTGTAATGAGATTTCTAGCTTAGGCTATATAAATAGAGGTGTAAAAGTAGCAAATTTATATGTCACTAGATACACATCTATGCCTTGTGTATTAGTAGAGTGTTCATTTATAGATTCTAAGCAAGATATGGATAAGTATAATGGAAGTGACATTGCAGAGGCTATAGTTAAAGCTATAACTAATTCAAAACCTGACTTAAGTCCTGAATTAGAAGAATCTAAAGAATCAAGATTTTCCTATAGTAACAATGCTAAAGTTATAAGAGATTTTTTTTATGTAAGAGATGGTATTGGGAATATAATACCAGGCAGAAGAGTAGATATCGGAGATAATATAACAGTTTTAGATGTAAGCTATAAAAAACAGCTTGCCCTAGTTGAATATCCTACAGCTTCTGGGGTTAAAAGAGGTTATGTAACTAATGCAGTTAATTGCATTGAATATTATTACCAAGATGAATATTCTAATGGATCAACAAAGGAAACTGTATATGATGAATATGGCGTATATCTTGGTTTATTAAATAAATTTGAAAAGGCAACTCCATTATACAGAAAAGATAATAGACTTCATGTGGTCTACAGCACCAATAAGGGGAATAATACTAAATCAGGCTATGTAATTTATAATGGTAACTTTAATAAGTTTTAATGTTTAAATGAGAATTATTTAAAAGACTATGAAAAAAGATAGTTTATATGAAAACTATTAATAAAATTAGAACAATTTAAAGAACTTACCATAAGATAAGAGTATATATAAATATTGTCTTAATTTTAATAAGGTATGTTCTAGAATCATTTGTTATTCAAAGATGATAAAAATAAAAAAATATAGCCATGTTTCATATTTAATTATTAATTTTTGCAGCATATTTAATACAGATTAATTCAAAGGGCAAATTATTAAAAAAAAGATAAAAAATTATAAGTAAATTCATTAAAATATGTAGAGGGAATAAATATATTTGTGATATATTTATTCTCCTATTTTTTTATTTCTAATTAAGATCTTTATACATAATGTAAATCTATTTAACTATAGGGAAATATTCTTTAATTAGTCTTAAAGAAATGTTTCTATATACATATAAACTTTCAATATGGTTAAACTAGGAATATTAACATTACATTTTGTAGAGGTGTTTTTATGAGGAAAGATGAACTTAAAAGTGTTATTGGTGAAAATTGCCCTGGCTATGAACCAAGATATGGATTATCTCTTATGAGCATGGGAGGACACCTTTCTCCTAGTTGCGATAATTGCTCTAACTTTGTTAGAGGGAAGTGTTTTAAAGACTTATATGATCCTATAAAGAACATGATTAACAATAATTAAGGCGTATGAAAATTAAAAGATAACAGGTTAAAGATTCAAATATACTATCATATTTATTAGTTATTTTTGAAGATGCCTAAATATTAAAAACGAAAGGATATTTTTAATGGGTAATATGATGCAAATGCAGCATGTAGCCAGTTGTTGTCCTGGCTACTCTGCTACCATAAGGAATAAAAAATTTA
>CAYYWN010000022.1:7930-15531 GCA_964474485.1 uncultured Clostridium sp.
GGGGCTGCTGTCACTAGTGCCGGTTGCCTACGGTAAAATTAAAAAAAGAAAGGGGATTTTAAATGGGTAAAAGGATGCAATTGATGCAGTTACCAAATGGTGTCCCTGATTATTCGGTAAAAATAATTAAATAGGAACCAAAATGGGGTTTAGAAAAAACAAAAATTTGTTCAAATTGCAACATTTGGAAGGAAAAAAGTGTAATATTAATTTGTTTGATTCAGTTTTAATATCATTAGATCAAACGTAACCCAGGATTTAATAAGATGGATTATAATTTTAAGGGTTTAAAATTATAATCCATTATTTATAGTGAAATATTTACAATATAATAGGATAGCTAAATTTAAAATATAGGCGAGATTGTTATTGTAATTATTTATAGAATGGATAGTTTTAAAATAAATTAAGTCTATTAGGTATTATAGTAATGACTGTTGAATATTTATACATAAAAGGCTTGATTTTTTCATAATTATGCATTATCATTTGTTAGTAAATTAATAAGTATTACATGGAACTATAAATTATAAAAGGAGAAAGATAATGGAGAATAAAAAACCAGTAAGTTTAAACAAAAGCAGTTATTTTAAGTTTTTAATACCTTCAATAATTGGAATAATATTATTTATGACACCATTAAATTTAGGTGGTGAAATTACTATACCTGTAGCTTTTTTTGCTAAAGTTATAATGAATAATTTATCAGATATATTACCAGCTATAACCGTAGGATTAATAGTTATTAGTCTTATAGGTACTTTAGCTACAAAACTATTTAAACCTAAAAGTATAAAAGAAAATATTTATTTTAAAAATCTTTTTGATGTAGATACTATTTGGATTATAGCAAGAATCTTAGGTGCTATTTTAGTTGTAGCATCATACTTTAAGATAGGACCTGAATTTTTGTGGTCAGAAAATACAGGGGGGTTATTACTTTATAGTTTGCTTCCAATTTTATTTTCAGTATTTTTATTTGCTGGATTACTACTGCCACTTATTTTAGATTTCGGATTACTAGAGTTCTTTGGGACTTTACTTACTAAGGTTATGAGACCAATTTTCTCATTACCAGGAAGATCCGCTATAGACTGTATAACATCATGGCTTGGGGATGGAACTATAGGCGTACTTCTTACAAGCAAACAATATGAAGAGGGATACTATTCAGAAAGAGAAGCAGCTATAATAGGTACAAGCTTTTCAGCAGTATCTATAACTTTTAGTTTAGTTGTTATAGCTCAAGTGAACTTGGCACATTTATTTTTACCATTTTATTTAACAGTAACTCTTGCAGGCATAGTGGCTGCTATAATAACTCCTCATATACCGCCGCTATCAAAAAAGCCTGATACTTATTATGGTGGTGTAAATAATAATGGTAGTGAAGAAATACCAAAAGGATATACTTCATTTAAATGGGGATTAGAAAAGGCTGTAGATAGAGCTGGACAAAATAACAGCCCAAAGAAATTTTTTGTGGATGGAGCTAAAAATGTTTTAGATATGTGGATTGGTGTAACACCTATGGTAATGGCATTTGGAACAATTGCGCTTATAATAGCAGAGTATACTCCTATATTTCAATGGTTAGGTATGCCATTTATACCAGTTTTGAAGCTTTTACAAATACCAGAGGCTACAGCAGCGTCTCAAACTCTTATAGTAGGATTTGCAGATATGTTTTTACCCTCAGTATTAGGGGCTACCATCCAAAGTGATATGACTAGATTTATAATTGCAGCTGTATCTGTAACTCAGCTTATCTATATGTCTGAGGTAGGTGGACTTTTACTTGGATCAAAGATACCTGTAAATTTTAAAGAGTTATTTATAATATTTATAGAAAGAACTCTTATTACATTACCAGTGGTATCAATAATAGCACATATTATATTTTAAATAATAATATATAGAAAGCTTTTAAAGGAAACTTTAAAAGCTTTTTTCATTAATAATCGGTACTTTAAAGAGTTTATCACATTATTTGTCTATATAACTTCATATAATGTCTAGACAACATTAACATTTATATAGACAAGGATACAATCAGTTGCTATAATAATATCATAATAAGAAATAGTGTGAGACTTAAAGTAAAGGTTTGCAATATAGTTTAACGTTGTATTCGGGGGTAGAAAGGATGATAAGTTCAATGGAAACACTTAATAAGATAAAGGGCGGAATTATAGTCTCTTGCCAAGCTTTAGAGGATGAGCCTCTTCATAGTGCTAATATTATGACACGTATGGCAAAGGCTGCACTCATTGGTGGAGCAGTAGGAATTAGAGCCAATTCTCCTGAGGATTGTGGAAGTATTAAAGAAAATATTGATTTACCGTTAATAGCAATTTATAAAAGGGTATATGAGTCTAGTAATGTTTATATTACACCTACTATAGAGGAGGTTAAAAAGTTACTTCCTGTCAAACCCGAAATAATTGCAGTTGATGCTACTAAAAGAGAAAGACCAGATGGAAAAAGTCTTCAAGAATTCTTTTTAGAAATAAGAAAAATATATGATGGAATGATAATGGCTGATGTATCTTCTTATGACGAAGCTATAGAAGCTGAAAATATAGGTTTTGATATAGTGTCTACTACATTAAGTGGATATACAGATTACACCCTTTATAGATCTAAACCAGATATTGAATTAATTAAGGATTTAAAAAAGGTTTTAAAGGTACCAATAATTGCTGAAGGAAATGTTGAGACACCAAGTCTTGCAGCGAAGTGTTTGGAATCTGGTGCTTGGGCTGTAGTAGTTGGAGGTGCAATAACAAGACCTCAATTAATAACTAAAAAATTTGTGGATTCAGTAAAGAAGGTCCACATATAAAAGATATTATATTGTTTCATAGAAAATAATAATAATATAAAACAAAAATTAAGGGGGTTTAAAAATGAAAAAAACTAAATTAGTAACATTAATTCTAGCACTTTCAGTTACTGCATCTGCTTTTATAGGATGCTCAAAAAGTGAAAAAGGAGATGCTGGAAAGGCTTCTTCGGATAAAGCTGTAGAAATAACTTGGTGGAACTATCCAAACTATGCACCTATAGATAATACTCCTGGAAAGTATGAACAAAAGATAATTGAGAATTTTAATAAAAAGTATCCAAACATAAAGGTTAATGTAGAAATGATGGATTTTGCTAGTGGTCCTCAAAAGCTTAATACAGCAATTGCATCTAATTCAGCTCCAGACTTAGTTTATGACTATCCAGGAAGAATAATAGATTATGCAAGAAATGGCGTAATGGCAGAACTTGATAGTATGTTTACAGATTCACTTAAATCAGATGTACCAGAAAAAATATTAGAGGCATGTAAGCTAGATGGTAAGTACTACATGTATCCAATTAATACTACACCAAATATGATGGCATTTAACAAAACAATGTTAGAAAAAGCTGGACTTTTGGACATGCTTCCATTAAATAGAGAAGATAGAACTTGGACAAACGATGAGTATATTGCACTTTTAAAAGCAATTAAAGAAAAGGTTCCAGGAGTAGTGCCAAGCGCTGTGTATGCTAAATCTAGTGCTGGAGACCAAGGAACTAGACCATATATAGCTAACATGGGTGGGGGACAAATAATATCTCGTGATTTAAAACAATATGTTATTAATGATCCAAATGAAGCTAAAGCTCTTAAGTGGATTGTTGATTCAACAAAAGAAGGACTTACTTTAAAAGGTGGAGAAGCCCTTGCATCTAATGATATGATTGATATGTTTTTACAACAAAAGATAGCAGTATCAATTCTTTATTCACCAGTATTAAAGAAAACAAGTGAAGCAAAGAAAACTGAACCTTTTGAAGAAGTATTTGTTCCATATCCAACACCAAGTATTGAACAAAAACCTTTCCTTGAAGCTTTCGTTGGAGGAATAGGAATTTTTGATAATAAAGATCCAGATAAGATAGAAGCAGCTAAAAAGCTTGTAGACTTTATAGCTAATGATGAGGCTACATTTAAAGATAATTTAGTATCCACTGGAGGATTTTCAGTTAAGTCATCAGTAAAAGGTTTATACAAAGATCCAGAGTCTGTATATTGTGAAGGTATGATTAAATATTTAGGAACTTATTACAATGCAGTACCAGGTTTCTCTGAAATGAGAACATTCTGGTTCCCAACTCTTCAAGAAGTATTAATTGAAAAAACTGAACCACAAAAAGCTTTAGATCAATTTGTTAAAGATTCAAATGCAACTTTAACAAAAAAATAGTTCCGAGTAGTATGGGGTGGGTAAGACCACTTCATACTATTTTAATAGGATATGAATATGAAATCTAGTTTGACTTTAGATTAATCAAACTTTACATAATATTTAACTTAATATTTTATAGTTATTAATAATTTTAGTGGAGGTGTTTATATGGGAAATGTAAATGATACCAAGGTTAACATAAAGGATAAGAAAAAAATAAGTAAAAGAGATTTAAAAGAATGGGGCTATGCCTATCTTTTTCTTCTACCTATGTTAGTTTTCTTTATAACCTTTGTTGTATATCCAATGATTAAGGGGGTTTATATAAGCTTTTTTGATTACTCTCTTAGGAATTTTAAGTTTATAGGCCTTGAAAACTATAAAAGTTTAGTACATGATAAAATCTTTTTAAAGTCCTTAGGAAATACTCTACTTATAGTTTTGGCGAATGTACCTCTTGTAATGCTTGTATCATTATTTGTATCTGTGGTTATATATAAAAAGTCACCTAAAATTAGATCTTTTTTTAGAGGAGTGTTTTATCTTCCGACTGTAGCTTCAGTTGTAAGTATAACAGTGGTTTGGGGATGGATATTTCACCCGAATTATGGTATTTTAAATTATCTAATTTCAAAAGTTGGAGTTGAGCCAAAGGGATGGCTAGGTGATCCAAAGTACGCTTTAATTTGTATAATAATAGTTTTAGTAACCTTATCTGTAGGTCAGCCAATAATTTTATATGTTGCTGCACTCGGAAATGTTCCAGCCTCTTACTTAGAAGCAGCTGAAGTAGATGGAGCTACACCTTTTGAGATATTCAGGAAGGTAACTTGGCCTTTATTAATGCCAACTACATTATACATTGTAATAATTACAACGATAAATTCCTTCCAGTGCTTTTCAATAATTCAGCTTTTAACCTCAGGAGGACCAGCTTATTCTACATCAACTATAATGTATATGGTATATGAAAGAGCATTTACTCTTAATAAGTATGGGTTATCATCAGCTATGGGAGTTGTTCTTGCTATTATAATAATGATTATATCAGTTGTGCAGTTTAAATTCTTTGGAGAAGAAGTTGATTATTAAATAAGTATATACATTTTCAAATACTATTATTAATATAGTGAGGTGGAATTTTTATGAATAAAAGAAAGAAGTTATCTACACGTAATATAGTTTTCATGATACTTATTATTATATTAGCTATAATTTTTATATTCCCATTTTATTGGATTGTAACTGGTGCTTTTAAGCCTCAAAATGTAACGATTCAAATACCACCACAGTGGATTCCAAAAAATCCTACTTTAGAAAATTTTAAATCTCTTTCAAAATCTCCACTTTTAAGATGGACATTTAATAGCTTTTTAATAGCATTTTGTACTATGGTAGTAGTATGTTTAACTGCCACCATGTCAGGATATGCACTTGCTAAAAAGAGGTTTCCAGGGAGAAATGTAATTTTCTGGTCATTAATTGTTGCAATGGCTTTACCTAAACAAGTGGTTATGATACCACTATTTACAATACTATCTAAACTTAATTGGATAAATACATACAAGGCACTTGTACTTCCTGCCGCAGGTTGGCCATTTGGAGTATTTCTTATGAAACAATTTTCTCAAGGTGTACCAGGAGAATTACTTGAGGCTGCTAAAATTGATGGTTGTTCTGAATTTGGAATCTTCTTTAAGATAGTTCTTCCACTTGTTAAGCCAGGAGTAGGTGCTCTTGCAATATTTACATTTATAAGCTCTTGGAATGATTATTTTATGCAACTTATAATAATTAGAAGTTCTAAAATGATGACGTTACCACTTGGAGTAGCACTACTTCAACAGGAGTTCACAACAAATTATGGAGTTATTATGGCAGGTGCTGCTTTAGCTTCGTTACCAATGATAATTATATTTATTTGTTTCCAAAAATACTTTACACAAGGTATAACAATGGGAGCTATAAAAGGTTAATATAGCTAAAAGTTTATATTCTAAGGTACTACTAAGTTATTTAACATTATATATAGAAATATAACCTATATAATATATTTAAAGATTATATAGGTACAATAAGAAAGGGATGTAAAGTTATGAATTTTAATAAAGAAGATTTAAAAGGTATATTTGTTGCATTTTATGCATGTTTTGATAATGATAATAATATCAGTGAAGAGGCTACCAAAAAACTGGCTAGATTTTACGCGACTAAGGGTGTTAGAGGACTTTATGTAGGTGGAAGCTCAGGAGAAGGATTCCTTCTTACAGTAGAGGAAAGGAAAAAAATGCTAGAGGCTGTAATGGCGGAGGTAGGATCTGAATTAAAGATTATAGTTCACGTAGGTGCAGCAGCAACTAGAGATAGTATTGAGCTTTCAAGACATGCGAAGAAGGTTGGTGCTTATGCACTTTCAGCAGTTCCTAATGTATATTATAAAGTACCGGAAAGAAGTATAGAGCTTCATTGGAAGAGTATAATGGATAGTGCAGATCTTCCATTTATCATATACAACATACCACAAACTACAGGCTATGATCTTTCAATTAATCTATTAAAAAAGATGTTATCTTATCCTAATGTAGTAGGTATAAAAAATAGTAGTATGAGTACTTATGATATACAAAAGTTTAAAGCAATTGGTGGCAAAGATTTATTAGTATTTAATGGACCTGATGAACAATATATATCAGGAAGAATAATGGGAGCTGACTCTGGAATAGGCGGAACCTATGGAGTAATGCCAGAATTATTTTTAAAAGCTGAAGAGCATTTTTCAAAAGGTAATATAGAAAAGGCTAAGGAAGTTCAATTTGCTATAAATGATATAATTGGTGACTTACTTTCATTCCCATCACTTTATGGAGTTGCGAAAGAAATAGTTAAATTAAGGGGAATAGATATTGGAACTACAAGACTTCCTTTAGAACCTGTAGATAAAGAAGATTTCCCTAAAGTGAAAGAGCTTCATGAAAAGATAATGAATACAATAGAAAAGTTTTCTGCATAAGGGAGAGATAGACATGCCAATGTTAGATATGGCCATTGAAGAGCTACATAAGTACAAAGGCACAAATCCTTGCCCTAAAGACTTTGATAAATACTGGGAAGAGGCTTTAAAAGAACTAGATTCTATAGAACCAATGGTAGAATTTACTTTGAGTGATTTTAAGGCTCCCTATGCAGATTGCTTTAATATGTATTTTACTGGGGTTAGAGGGGCTCGTATATATGCTAAATGCTTAAAACCAAAGAATTCGTCACAAAAGCATCCTGCATTAATTATGTGTCATGGATATAGAGGTGATTCTGGGGAGTGGGTGGATAAGCTACCTTATGTAGCTATGGGATTCACTGTAGTTGCCATGGATTGTA
>CAYYWN010000023.1:0-12091 GCA_964474485.1 uncultured Clostridium sp.
TGCACAAGCAATGCTTGCACAAGCTAACCAAGCTCCACAAGGAGTTCTTCAATTATTGAGATAATAGAATTTTAGTTAAAAAACTCCTAAGTGATTACTTAGGAGTTTTTTAAGATATTATGATATATGTGAAGATTATAAATTATCCGTAGAATATGTATCTAACTTTAAAGGAGAATAAAGAGTGTATAAGAATTGCATAACGTTAAAACATGATAAATATGAGGATTTTAAGTGTATAGGTAATAAGTGTAAGAATAACTGTTGTCATGGTTGGAGGATAAACATAGATAAAAATACCTATAAAAAATATAGAAATATAAAAGATAAAGGTTTGCTGAAATATGTAAGAAGTGGAGTAGAAATAAATAAAAATTCTAACAATAAATATGATTATGCTATTATTAAAAATGATATAAATGGGAAATGTCCATTTCTAAAACAAGATGGGCTATGTTCTATATATTCTAGTCTTGGGGAAGATTACCTATCTTATACTTGCACTACTTACCCGCGGATGATAAAGAAGGTAGGGGATGTAAGAGAATTTTCTATTGCTTTATCTTGTCCTGAAGTAGCAAGACTTTTATTGTTTGATGAAAAAAAACTTGAATTTTATCAAGCAGAAGAGGTGGTCAATATAGATACCCCAGTTAATGTCATCTACAATGCAATAAATGATGAGAAAGACTTAAATAATTATTTTTGGGCTTTAAGAATATTTACCATCGAGGTGATACAAAACAGAAATTATGAATTATGGGAAAGACTTCTTATATTAGGACTTACCTATGAAAAGTTGGATAAAGTTATCAAGAGTAATGATTATTGTACCTTTGAAACTATAATAGAAACAAGCAGAAATAATATGAAAGCTTTAAACTTTAAGCCTTACTTTAAAGAAATACCTACAAAGTATAATGTTCAATTAGAACTCTTGAATATTATTGCAAAGGCAAGATCCATAACTAAAGGACCACTTAAAGGCATATATGATAAGCTTTTAGAAGGAATAGATTATAAAGAAGGAGAAGAAAAAAAGAATGTTATAAGTTACATTAAAGGCTGTAATGGCTTTATGGATTATCTAAAGGAAAAAAGCTATGTAATTGAAAATTATCTTGTGCATTATGTATATTCAAATCCTTTTAATTTAAATAATACTGATATCTTTAAAAAATATTGTAATATTGTAATACATTACTCTATGATAAAGTTATATTTATCCGGATTATTTCTTCATTATGGATATATAGATGATGAAATAATAATAAATACTATATATGCTTTTACAAGAGAAATGGATCATAATGATGCCTTTATGAATGAACTTTTAAAAGCGCTTGAAAAGAATGGTGAAGAATCTTATCTTACATTACCTTATATGTGTATACTATTAAAAAACTAAAGATAAAGTTTTGCTATAAATCAACGATATAATATAGGATACTAATTAAAACAAAAATGGAGTTGATTATATGAGACTTAACCATAATATTATGTCTTTAAATGCTTATAGAAACTATACTAAAAATTTAGCAGCGCAAGGTAAATCTATGTTGAAGGTATCTAGTGGAGACAAAATAACAAGAACCATGGATAATGCTGCTGGTATGGCGCAAAGAGAACAATTAAGAATTCAATTAAGAGGGCTACAAATGTCTCAAAAAAATATGCAAGATGGGATAAGTATGCTTCAAGCTGCAGGTGGTGGACTTGAAAACATAACTATAGCCTTAAATAGGATAAGAGAGCTTACAGTTGGTGCTGATGAATTAAAAACCAAAGAGGATAGAGAAAATGTGCAAAGAGAGATAGATCAGATGCTTAATTCCATAGATTCTATAGCTAATAACACAGAATTTAATGGAGTTAAACTCTTAGCAAAAGGTATTAGTGAACCTCCAACTATAAAGATGTCTGCAGGAGCTAATGTGGGGGATTATTTAGATATACCCATAAATAATTTAACGAGCACAAATTTAACTGATAAACTAGGCAATAACTTAAGAAGTATAGATATAGTAAGCTTAGGGAATATAGATAAATCTTTAGATATAATAGATGCTTCTCTTGACACGGTTATATCTATAAGGAGTAAATATGGAGCACTAGAAAATAGAATGGAGTCTATTTTCTATATGCAAGGAGAAAATTCTTTAATTATTGAAAGTGCAGATAGTAGTATAGGTGATGTTGACATTGCAGAAGAGATGATGGAATTAACAAAGAATAGTTTGTTAGTAGAAGCTTGCAATGCCATGATTGCACAAACTAATAAACTTCCTCAAGAAGTACTTAGAGTTTTAGAAAGAATAAGATAATAAAATAAAACTTAAGTACTTAATTATAAACTTAATATTATATTGCCTTATATTAGGCTAGTAATTTTCAAGTTTTAATTGTGTAAATCTACATAAGAGATTGGCTCTCTTATGTAGATTTTATTTTAATATATATTAAATAAAAGTATTAAATAACATATTTAATTATTTTACTATAATGTAAGTGCATGCTATGTTATATAAACAAATTAAAAAAATATAATTATATTAATATTTCAGTTATATATTTATTTAAATAATAGATTATTTAGTTGTTATATTATAATTTGTCATTAAGTTACAATATGTAACAATAATATCAAGAAATATACGTGTAAATACATATTTTAATACAAATTTGAATTATAATAAAATATGTATATTAATTTATATATAGATTTGATATAATATGTTGTATATTGTAAATAAATATAATTAAGAACATAAGGAGCTGAATTTTATGAAGAGTTCATTAATACCAAGAGAAAGATCTTATGATATTATAAAAAAGTCTTTAGATGCGTCATCTATAAGAGGAAAAACCATTGCTAATAACATGGCCAACCTAAATACAAAGGGATACAAAAGATATTTAGTAAACTTTGAGGAAACTTTGAATGGAAACTTTAATGAGTTTAAACTTAAGACAACAAATACGAAACATATACATAAAGGCCAAAATTCAGATGGAATCGAAGTTGTACAAGATAAAGGTTCCAGTATGAGGGAAGACGGTAACAATGTGGATATTGAGAACGAAAAGGTTAATCAGGCGGCTAATACACTAATGTATAATACTCTAGTTACGCAAGCAAATAGTAAACTATCTAACTTAAGATATGTTATAAATGGAGGTGGAAGATAATTATGAGTAGTTTTGGAGCTATGAGAATAAGCGCTAGTGGACTTTCAGCAGAAAGACTTAGAATGGACACTATTTCTTCTAATGTTGCAAATGCAAAAACTACAAGAGGAGAAAACGGAAAACCTTATGTTAGAAAGATAGCTATATTCCAAAGTAATATACAAAAAGGTTTGGGTAAAACTGGAGATGATGGGCAAAACCTTATGGGGGTAAAAGCTGTGGGGATAGTAGAAGATGAAAGTCCTTTAAGAAGAGTTTATGAACCAAACCATCCAGATGCAGATAAGGAAGGGTATGTGCTTATGCCAAATGTTAATATGTTAAATGAAATGGCAGATGTCATAGCAGCATCACGTTCTTACGAAGCTAATGTAGACACATTAAATGCTATGAAAAGTATGTACTCTAAAGCATTAGAAATTGGTAGATAGGAGGATTTATTATGAAAATTAATGGTTTTGTTCCAGATAGTGCAATTTTCGACAATATGAAGGTTAATAAAAAAGAAGAAAAACAAGGGAACTTTTTTGAAATCTTAAAAAAAGGTATAAATGAAGTAAATAATAAACAAGTTACTGCAGATCTTAATACAGAAAGTCTTATAAAAGGTGACAAAATTGAAGTGCATAAAGTTATGTTAGCCACAGAGGAGGCTAAGCTATCCTTACAGATGGCAGTACAAGTTAGAAATAAACTTGTAGAAGCCTATCAAGAATTAAATAGAATGCAATTATAGTTAGTGAGGAGTGCGAGTAATGGAAAAGCTTAAAGAGAGCTTGAAAAATGTACAAGATAAGCTTAAAAGCATGAAACTTGGCACTAAGATTGCCTTAGGAATATCTTTAGTAGCTTTTGTGGGTGCTATCATATTCTTAGGTGTATATATGAGATCTAATAAGTATGGAGTATTATTTTCAAACTTAGATCCAATAGATGCAAAAGTAGTAACAGAAAAGCTTAAAGAAAAGAAAGTTAAAACAGAAGTAAAAGGAAATTCTATTTATGTCCCAAAAGAAACAGTAGATGAACTTAGGCTAGAACTTGCTACAGAGATTTCAAATGGTAGTAAAGGATACGAACTTTTAGATGATGGAAATTCATTTGGAATGACTGATGAAGAGTTTGGAGTTAAGAAACAAAGGATGCTACAGGGGGAAGTTGAGAAAACTATAAAGAGTTTTCCACAGATTCAAAATGCCAGGGTCCATTTAACACCTGCTAAAGATTCAGCTTTTGTAAAGGAGTCGAAGCCAGGAAAGGCAGCTGTATATGTTCAGCTTAAACAAGGAGAAAATTTAGAAGTAGATCAGGTTAAGTCTATAATATCATTAATTTCAGGATCTTCTCAAAATATTCCTAAAGAAAATGTAGAAGTAATAGATGATAAAATGAATTTATTGTCTAAAGAAATATTTGATGAGAACTCTATTTCTATAGCATCTTTAGATAAGCATAGAAAAGCAGAGATTAATTATGAAACAAAGCTTGAAATTACAGTTCTAGATATGTTAGAAACTGTTATAGGCCGCGATAGAGTTAAAGTTAAGATTAACTCAGACCTAGATTTTGATGCGGTTGAAGAAAGCAAAACTGTTGTAGATCCTAATAAGGTGCCTATAAGTGAGTCCTCTTCAAAGGAAACAAATGTAGGCGGTGGAGG
Source organism: uncultured Clostridium sp. (assembly GCA_964474485.1). GTDB lineage: Bacteria > Bacillota > Clostridia > Clostridiales > Clostridiaceae > Clostridium_L. Next base: position 4,850 of record CAYYWN010000023.1, read on the forward strand.
AAGGGTTACACAAAGTCCAGTAGATAATAATATGAACAACACCATTGTAAATAACAATAATAATGGTAATACCACAAGCTCAAGAGAAGAACTAAGTACCAATTATGAAGTGGGAAAAACAGAAACTAAGTTAATCGCTGCACCTGGTGAAGTGAAAAGAATTACAGCATCAGTTGTAGTTGATGGAAACTTAGATGGAGTAACCGAGGAAAATATTCGGAATTTAGTATCTAATGCTATTGGTTACAAAGCAGATAGAGGAGATGAAATAAGTGTTGTAGGAATGACATTTGATTCTACTGTAAAAGATAATACAAGAAAACAAGCTGAAGATATGGAGAAGCAAGTTGAAAAAGAAAATAAATACAAACTCTATAAGACTATGGGGATAATTTTAGCGTTACTTTTGGCTATAATAGTTATGATTATTATAATAAAAAAACTCAAAGAAGATAAGTTAGATGATAATTTAGCTGACCTACAATTAGAGATGGACAGTGAAATAAAACCTAAGGAAAAGGTTGAGTTTGAACCTATAGAATTTGAAGTAAACACTGAAAGTAACCATATAGAAAAAGAGATTAAAAAATACGCCAGCGAAAAACCTAATCAAGTTATTGATATAGTTAAATCCTGGATTGCAGAGGATGAGAGGTGATATAAGTGCCAAGAGATAATGATAAACTTTCAGGGGTACAAAAGGCAGCTATACTTTTCATTACTTTAGGACCAGAAGCGTCTGCTGGTATAATAAAAAGGTTGCCAGAAGAAGAAATCCGAAAAATAACTTATGAGATAGCTAATATAACTACATTAAAGCAGTCTCAAAGACAGGGGATACTTCAGGAATTTATAGAGATGAATAGAGCAAGGGATTATTTAGTAGAAGGTGGATTAGAATATGCTAAAAACCTTTTAGGTAGGGCGTTTGGACCTCAAAGAACTAAAGAAATACTAGATAAGGTAACAGAGGATACACAACAATATAGACCTTTTTCAATTGCTAGAAAGGCAGATGCTAATCAACTTATGAATGTAATATCAAATGAGCATCCGCAGACTATAGCATTAATACTTTGCTATCTTCAGGCTGATAAGGCAGGACAACTTTTATCATCGCTACCAGAAGATGTGCAAGCTGAGGTAGCTTATAGAATAGCTACAATGAGTAACACATCTCCAATGGTGATAAGGGAAATAGAGAAGGTATTGGATAGTAAATTATCTTCGGTAGTAAGAAATGATGTAACAATAATAGGCGGAGTGCCAACACTTGTAGATATTTTAAATCGAGTAGATAGGACTACAGAGAAAAATATTACAGAAGACTTAGAACGAGAAGATCCAGAACTTGCAGAAAAGGTTAAGGACTCTATGTTTGTATTCGAAGATATTATATCACTAGGAAATTTAGCTATACAAAGAGTTTTAAGAGAGATAGAAGTAAAAGATTTATCTTTAGCACTTAAAGGATGTTCTGAGGAAGTAGCAAATTGTATATTTAAAAATCAGTCTAAAAGAGCAGTAGCTTCTCTTAAAGAAGACATGGAATTCTTAGGACCGGTAAGACTTATGGATGTTGAGAAGTCTCAACAAAAGATTGTGGCTATAATAAGAAGGCTAGATGAATCAGGAGAAATAGTTATAGCAAGAGGTGGGGAAGATGCCATCGTATTATAATGTTATTAAAAGTCTAGAAATAGAAGGAGAAAAACTAATAGATACTTGCTACTATAAAAAAAGCGAGGAAAGTTTTTTGTCTATTGAAAAAGAAGACAGAGTTTTAGATAGCTATGAGAATATAGGAAAGTCTATTATAGAGAATTCGCAAAAACAAAAGGATAGGATACTTAAAATAGCTCATGAAGATGCTATCACTATAAAAGAAGATGCTTATGAAGAGGCATACAAAGAAGGCTATGAAAAGGGATATATTGATTCTTATGAAATGCATATGGAGAAAGCTTTGAAAGAAGCTGAATCCATATTAGAAGAAAGTAGATCTGAAGCCAATTATATTGTTAAAAATACTAGAGAAGATTTTCAAAACTATCTTCAGTTAAAAAAAGATGAAATTATAAATCTATCTTATGAGATAGCTAAAACTATATTAAAAAAAGAAATATCTAAAGAAGAGGGTATGGACAGTATCATATTGGAAGTTTTGAAAGAACATAGAAATAATAAGGTCTTTATAATAAGGTGTGGAGAATGTCATGCAGATCATATAAAAGAAGTTATTTTAAAATGGAAAAATGAATTTGCATTGCAAGGAGAGATATTTGTTATAAAAGATAATTCATTAGGAGATGGAAATGCAGTTATAGAAAAGGATAATGGAATGATTACAGTAGGAATGGATATAGGTCTTGAAAATATTAAAAAGGAGCTTTATTAGTTCTTAGAAGATAAGGGAGATAATATGCTTCAGATAGATTTTAATAGGATAATAAACAAGGTTAGACAATGCAATACATCTTATGCAGAAGGTAAAGTGAAAAAGGTTATAGGCTTAACTGTAGAAGTAGAGGGTATAAAAGCTTTTGTTGGAGAACTGTGTACCATATATAATGAAAAGAATATGCCTATCATTTGTGAAGCCGTTGGTTTCAAAGATGATGATGTTATTCTTATGCCTTTAGGGGAACTTATAGGCATTTCTCCTGGATGTAAAGTAGTGCCAGAAGGCAAACCTTTAAGTGTAGAATGTAGTGATGATTTATTTGGGAAAGTGTTAGATGGTCTTGGAAGACCGCTAGAAGGGGAAAGAATTCAAAAGGGCGAGTTCTATGCTTTAGATAAAGAACCGCCAGACCCTTTAAAAAGAAGACGGATAAAAAATATACTTCCTACAGGGATAAGGGCTATAGATGGATTTTTAACATGTGGTGAGGGGCAAAGAATAGGCATATTTGCAGGTTCTGGGGTAGGAAAAAGCACTACACTTGGTATGATATCAAAATATGCAAAGGCAGATGTAAATGTTATTGCACTTATTGGAGAAAGAGGTAGAGAAGTTTTAGATTTTATAGAAAAGGATTTAGGCGAAGAGGGACTCAAAAAATCTATAATAGTCTGTGTTACATCTGACAAACCTGCTCTTGTAAGAATTAAAGGAGCCTTTACAGCTACAGCTATAGCAGAATATTTTAGAGATAAAGGTAAAAAGGTTATCTTAATGATGGATTCTGTTACTAGATTTGCCATGGCTCAAAGAGAAGTAGGACTTGCTATTGGAGAACCTCCAGCAACAAAAGGATATACTCCTTCTGTATTTGCCATGCTACCACGACTTATGGAAAGATCAGGAATGTCTGATAAAGGATCAATAACAGCATTTTATACTGTTTTAGTTGATGGGGATGATTTTAATGAGCCTATAGCAGATGCTGTTAGGGGTATATTGGATGGACACATAGTTTTATCTAGAACTTTAGCTCATAAAAATCATTATCCAGCTATAGACATATTAAATAGTGTTAGTAGATTAATGCCAGAGATTGCAAAAGAGGAACATAAAGATACAGCTTCTTTCGCAAGAGATATGTTAGCTACCTATAAGGACTCTGAGGATCTTATAAGTATAGGAGCTTATGTGAAGGGAAGCAATAGAAAAATTGATACTGCTATAAAGTATAACGAGGCTCTAAATACATACTTAATGCAAGATATAGATGAGCATTCGGACTTTGATTTTAGCATTGAAAATTTAATTTCTATGTTTCATTAACCTGTAACATAGAAATTGCATATTGGAGAGGGGCAACATAATAGTGACCGCATTTAGTTTTAGACTTCAAAAGCTTTTAGATATAAGAACAGAAAAGGAAGAGGAAAGTAAAAGACATTTTAAAGAAGCTCAAAATCAAAAGGACAGAACAGAAGATTTATTAAATGTGATGAAACAAAATTATAGTAAATATAACAATGTATTAAATATGGGAAGTGTTATAGAACAAAAAATAAGAAGAAATTACCTTAATGATTTAAATATTTCAATAGATGAAAAGGCCTTAGAATTAGATAAAAAGATAATTGTTTTAGAAAACAAAAGAGAAGATCTAAAGAAAAAACAAGTAGATAGAAAAACTGTAGAAATACTAAGGCAAAAAAGAGAAATGGAATTTTTAGATTTAGAAAAGCATGTAGAGCAAACCCAAAATGATGAGTTTGCTTTATATGGATATATAAGAAACCGTGGAAGGAGGTGAAATAGATGATACAAGGAATAAAGACAAACAATGGCTATGAACATTCTAATGATCAAAAAAATTCTATTAGGGATAAAAAAGGTGAAGCTAAGTCTTTTGAACAAAGTTTAGACTTTATAGCAGGTAAGTACTCAACTAAAAGCAATAAAATTAAAAGCGATAAATATGAAGATAGTGGAAAGAATTTTCAGGATAAGGATGTAAAATCTCCAAAAGAAGCTACATTGAATCTAGAAGATGATGAAGCTAATGAGGAACTTAAAAACTATATTAAAAATTTAGTTAATAATCCTTCTGCTCTTATGGAATTTTTAAATTCTTTAAAAAAAGATAATAGCCATGTAGATTTAATGAAAATGCTTTCACTAGAAACATTCAGTAAAGTCAATAATCTTGGAATGAATGATTTACCATTTGATGCTAAGGAAATGTTTTCAGAAGATAATATAAATTTAATTAAGGATTCTTTAAATAATATTCAAAATTTATTAGATAAGGTATCTTCTGAAGAGTTTACTTTTGTTAATGAATCTACTTCTAATAACTTAGAAATGGAAATTATAAATAAACTTATTGCAAAAGGAGAATCTAAAGGAAATAGTATTGAAGATTTATTAGGTAAGTTAAAAGAGAGCTATTTAGAAGAAGGCTATCAGAATAAAAGTAACTTAGTTAATGCTGAAGCAGAAAGCAAGTTTGGAGAAAATAAAAATCCTTTAAACCTGGGTAACGGTGAAGAGGATAAAGAATTAAATTTATTAAAAGATATAATTGGTGAAAAGGACATTAATAAAGATTTCACTAAAAGTTTTATGATAAATCAAAGTCTTATTGATAGTAATGCAACATCACAAGTACAAGGTAGCGAAAATTTAATAGCTAATAAGGCAACAATGGTTCAAGATATAATTAAATCAGTAAAGTTCATGGAAAACAATAATATGAAAGAACTTATAGTGAAAATTAATCCAAAAGAATTAGGTCAGATAGTAATAACACTTGTGTTAGAAGCTGATAAAATGAATGCAAAAATAATGGCTAATAATAAAGAAGCTTATAGTTTATTAAATTCAAATTTAAAGGATTTAAAAAATGGACTTTCTGATGTGAATTTAAAGGTAGACCAAGTTCAAGTAGGAATATTTACAGAAGATTTTATGTCCTACTCAAACTTACCACAAGGTTTTTTTGAAAGCGAGTTTCAAAAAGAACAATCTAGAAATAGAGGGAAATCTGAAAAAATAGTTTCAATAGAAGAAGGAATCACAGAAGAAGATAATGTAAACATTATAAAAGATGGCAAAATTAATATTCTAGCTTAAATAACTTTTAAAGGAGGTTTAAAAATGCCAGGTATAAATAGTCCAATTAAATATGAATCAAAGAGTATGTCTGTTCAGGATAATTACACTTCAAGAAGAACAAAGATAGTAAAAAATGGTGGTGGATTAGATAAAAATTCATTTTTAAAGATACTAGCAGCAGAACTTTCAAATCAGGATCCATCTAATGCAAAAGATACTACAGCATATATAGCACAAATGGCTCAGTTTGCATCATTAGAACAGATGACAAATTTGAACAATACGGTTTCAAGTCTTTCTTCAAGTTCTCTTATAGGTAAAGGTGTAACACTTAATTATGCTGATGATAATGGCAAACCTTATACAGGAATAGTAAGAGCTACAGAGAATAGACGTGGGGAAATGGTTTTAGGGGTAGAGGTTAAAAAAGATGATAAAACAGAAGTTTTAGAGTTTGCCCTTGGAGATGTTATTTCAATATTAGATGTACCAAATCTTAATGTAGAGAATATAAATGCCAATACCTCATTGCTATATGCATCATCACTTATCGGAAAACAAGTAGAACTATCAGGAGATAAGCAAGATGAAGTAATAAAAGGTTTGGTTACTGGAGTATTTAGAGAAAAAGGATTTGTTAATGTAAGTGTAAAGCTTGAAACGGGAGAAATAAAAAATTATTCCTATACTAAGATAAATAAGATATCACAGTAATATGAGTTATAGGATAATTAATGGAAGGCCTTATGCGGTAGATAATTTTCACATTCCTAATTCTAAAGAAATATATACAAAAGATAATAGTAAAGAAGTTATTAAGGGTAAAAGTTTTAATGAAGTTCTAAGATCAAAATTAGAAAAAGATATAAAGGTTTCAAACCACGCATCTGAAAGAATAAAAGATCTAGATATAGATTATATAGATATGGAAATTCTTAAAGAAGGAATGAATAAAGCAGAAAAAAAAGGTTCTAAAAATTCTTTGATATTTTATAAAGATATAGCCTTTATAGCTAGTGTTCAAAATAGAACAATAATAACAGTCATAGATAAAGAGAGAGCAAAAGAAAATGTATTTACTAACATAGATAGTGTGGTAATACTGTAGGCTGGACCTGGTTTCAGGGGGCCTTGCCTTGTGGATATATAGAAACAAGGTTACTAAAAAAAAGTGGGGTAATGTTAAATGATAAGATCAATGTATTCAGGAATAAGTGGTATGAGAGTTAATCAGACTAAACTTGATGTAGTTGGAAATAATATAGCAAACTCTGGAACTACAGCCTTTAAAACTCAAAGGGTTAGATTTCAAGATATGATAAGTCAAAATAATGGTAGTGCTTCAGGAGCAAGTAGAAATTTAGGTGGTGTTAATCCAAAGCAAGTAGGTCTAGGAGTTCAACTTGCAGGTATTGATACAGTAATTAGTCAAGGAAATATGTTACCTACAGCAAGAAATCTAGACGTGGCTGTAGATGGAGATGGATATTTTTTAGTAGCTAGAGGAGAAACAGTTTTTTCTAATGGCATAAAAATTTATGATCCTGCAGCTCCTAAAGATTTTATGTTACCAACAGATTCTAAGGGCTTAGATATACTATATACAAGAGATGGGTCATTTATAGTAGATGATAAAGGAAATCTTCTTAATTCTGATGGATATAGAGGATTAGGATATTCCATATTAGGTAGTGATGATGCAAAGACTAAACCTGATGATGTAAGTT
>CAYYWN010000023.1:12101-15393 GCA_964474485.1 uncultured Clostridium sp.
TAATGGTAGGAACTGGAGCTAATGCTGAAGAAAAAAGAATAACATCTTTTGCTATTGAAAAAAATGGTACTATAAAAGCTACTGTAGAAGGTGGAGCAAAGGCTGTTATAGGCCAAATAGGTATGGCTGCATTTAAAAACCCAGCAGGACTTGAAAAATTAGGCGGGAACTTGTTAATGACCTCTCCAAACTCTGGACAAGCTTTAATTAGGTCGGGAGTAATGCCTAAAACAGCAGTAGGGGCACCTAATGTAGGTAATGAAGAAGCTTATGGAGATGTACTTCAAGGTGTGCTTGAAATGTCTAATGTAGATCTTGCAGAGCAATTTACAGATATGATAATAGCTACTAGAAGTTTTCAAGCTAATAGTAAAGCTATATCTACAGGAGATGAGATACTTCAAGAGATCATAAACTTGAAAAGATAATTAGTATTTAATTTTAAGGTAAATGGTATAGAGTGATATAAATTATAAGACTTCTCATGGCTTTTGCCATGAGAAGTCACAAAAATTTGCTCTTTATGCTTGAATTTAACTACGAGGAGAGAATAATATGGTAAAACTAATGGGACTTAATCAAAAAGAGTTTATACTAAATTCAGAACATATCGAAAAGATAGAAGAGGTACCTGAAACTCTTATAACTTTAGTTAATGGAAAAAAGTACATAGTACTAGATACCTCAGAACAGGTCATAAATAAAGTTATTAAATATAAAAACAAGATATTTAATTTAAATTTGTAGGAGGCAGCTAAAATGAAGAAACAGGATGTGCTAACGCTAATAGGTGTCGTGATAGGGGCTGCGATGCTTGTATGGGGAATGGCTTTAGGTGGTGCCAATATAATGATATTTTGGGACTTCTCGTCACTTGTAATTACAGTATTTGGTTCCTTTTGTGCTCTATTAGTGAACTATCCAATATCAGAATTTAAAAAATTAGGTAAGGTACTATTGGAATCTTTTAAGGAACCTGTTTTATCACCATTAGAAATGGTAAGACAATTTGGAAGTTTATCAAAGAAAGCTAGAAAAGATGGCTTATTATCATTAGAAGATGATATATCTAAATTAGAAGACGAATTTCTAAAAAAAGGTCTACAAATGGTAGTAGATGGGGTAGAGCCAGAAACTATAAAAGATATAATGGAATTAGAAATTGATGAAATGGAAAGAAGACATATAACTGGAGCAAATATATTAAAAGCTTGGGGAGGATATGCCCCAGCATTTGGTATGATAGGAACGCTTATAGGACTTATACAAATGCTTTCAAACTTAACTGATTCCAATGCTATAGCATCCGGTATGGCAAAAGCTCTTATTACTACTTATTATGGAGCTGTAATGGCTAATTTATTTTTAAATCCAATGTCTGCAAACTTGAGTTTAAAAAGTAAGAAGGAAGTTTCAGTAAGAGAGATGATGTTAGAAGGAATACTTGCAATACAATCTGGAGTTAATCCTAGAACTGTTGAAGAAAAGCTTGTAACATATTTATCACCACAAGAAAGAAGAGAACATTATGGAGATAGTGCTATAGGTCAGGAGGGGGTAATTAATGGCTAGAAAAAGGAATGCTCCAGTAGTTGAAGAGTTAACAGGAGATGAGTGGATAGCAACTTATTCTGATACTATAACTCTATTACTTACATTTTTCATATTACTATATTCTTTTTCCACAGTAGATCAGCAAAAGTTGAAACAAGTGTCTACAGCTTTACAAGGTGTATTAAGTGGAAGTGGAGCAGTTGGAGTTTTGGATTTCAATACTAATAATGGAAGCGTTCCTATAGTTGGTGAGTCTTTAAATAAATATGATACATTTCAAAAAGAAGAAGGTATGTATAATAAGGTTAAAGAATTTGTAGATGAAAATAATCTTTCATCTATAGTTGAAATACAAGATGATGAAAGAGGAGTAATAATACAACTTAGGGATAACATTCTTTTTGAATCTGCTAGAGCAGATATAATAGAAGAAAGTAAAATCATATTAGATAAGATAAATACTCTTATGGATTCATTTCCTAATGATATTATGATTGAAGGACATACTGATAATCTAGCTATAAATACTTTTAAATATGCAACTAACTGGGAACTTTCTACTGCAAGAGCAGTAAATGTAGTAAGATATTTTGTGGAAACAAAGGGACAAAGGCCTTCAAGGTTTTCAGCAGCTGGATATGGAGAATATAAACCTATAGTTCCAAATGACGTTGATAATAGGGCAAAAAATAGAAGAGTTAATATATTAATTGTTCCGACAGAAAAGGAGAAGAAGCAACAATGAGAGAGAATGATATTAATGAAAAAAAGGGTGGCAAGACTCTAAGGATTATTATAATAATTTTATTAGTTTTAGTACTTTTAGGTGGAGGAATATTTGCTGGTATATTTTTATTTCCAAAAGATGATGCTAAAGGCTCGAGTGCTCATGCCACAGCAATAAATGTAGAAGAAAAGACTTATTCTTTAGATGAATTTCTAGTAAACTTGGCTGATGAAGGTGGTAAGCATTATTTAAAGATTAACATATCTTTAGGGTATGGTTTAGAAAATAAGAAGCTAGAAAAGGAATTAGATAGTAAAAAAGATGTTATGAGGGATAATGTAATCAGTATTTTAAGAAATAAAAAGTCTAAAGATGTTACGATTAAGGGTACTGAAGATCTTAAAAAGGAAATTTTAGATATAATAAATCCTTTATTGAATAATGGAAAATTAACAAATATATATTTTAGAGAATTAATAGTTCAATAAACTTATTACTAATCTATATTGAAATTAATTAATTTATAATAAGGAAGAGGACCAATGGATTATGAATTTATAAAGATGATGATTCAAATTGTTATATTCCTTCCATTTATATTATTTCTTATTTATTTATCTTTAAAGGTCGGAGGCGGAAAAGTTCAATCGCTTCAAAATGGTAAATACATAAAGGTTTTAGAGAAGATAAATGTAAGCAAAGAAGGTAATATAATTTTAGTTAAAATAGGAGAAGAATATCACATAATGACTTCAACCAATAATGAAATAAAAGAAATTAGTGTGCTAAGCAAAGAAGAGAGTTTAAAGTACGAAATGGATAAAAAACTTTCAGATCAGGAATTTAAAGTCTATAAAGATAAACTTAAAAGACTAATAAAAAAAGGAAGATTTAATGATGAATAAAAAAAACACATGCATTGTAGCCTTGGCTATATCTATGGTAATAGTTGCACTGTTTTCAGTATCTGCAAATGCTTGAGTTGTTAAAATTAATAAGCCTGCTAAAAAA
>CAYYWN010000024.1:0-15301 GCA_964474485.1 uncultured Clostridium sp.
TTAAAATTTATTCTGAATTTTTAACGTATAAATAAACTAAAAAAGATATTTACTATGAATTTGAAATAAAGTAAAATAGAAGTTATAGAATAATATGAAATATAACTTCATCGTATGAAGTTAATATGTAATATAAAAAAAGAAAAAAGGGAGATAATAAAATGAGTTTATATAAAAAGTGGACAGATATGGTTGTAGATTATGTGAAACACCACGGCGAAGAGGCTTTTTGGGATAAATACAGTGATATTGAAAGACGTATTTATATATAAATACTAGCAAGTCACAAAGATACTTTAAGTACTACTATCTCTGATTTAGCAAAGGAATTTGAAACAACCCCAGAATTCGTAATGGGATTTGTAGATGGAATAAATGAAAGTTTAGTAGAATCAATAGATTTAGAAACTATAAGCGAAGATAGTGAAATTGAATTCAAAATAGATTTTGAAACGTTATACTTCAACATGTTAGATGCAAAAGCAGACTATCTTTATGAACTTTCACAATGGGAAGGTATATTTTCAAAAGAAAAAAGAACTGAAATACATAAAGCCTGGAAATCATCTAAAACAGTAGTTAATGAAAACAAAGTAGGAAGAAATGATCCATGCACCTGTGGAAGCGAAAAAAAATATAAGAAGTGCTGTGGCAAATAATAAAAGGCAGAAGTAAACAATATAATTAGTAAAAATAAAAGGCTTTCAAATAATTTTTGAAAGCCTTTTTTAAGTGACATAAGAAAGGTTTCAAAGAATGATAGTGTTTTAAAAGTCATATAAAACGTTAGGTATAGGAGAAAATTTATGAATATAACTATAATATCCGTAGGAAAAGTAAAAGAAAAGTATTTAAGAGATGCCATAGAAGAATATTCAAAAAGATTAAAAAGATACTGCAAGCTTGAGATTTTAGAAGTCTCTGATGAAAAAACTCCAGATAATGCATCCGAAAAAGAAGAAATTCAGATAAAGGAAAAAGAAGGTGAGGCTATATTAAAGCATATAAAAGATAATGCCTTTGTTATTGCCTTAGACCTAAAGGGTAAAACAGTATCCTCAGAAGAACTAGCATATTTTATATCAGACCTTGGCACAAAAGGTAAGAGTGATTTAGTATTTGTAATTGGGGGATCACTTGGACTATCACAAAAGGTTCTAGAAAGAGCAGATTATAAGCTATGCTTTTCAAAGATGACCTTTCCCCATCAATTATTTAGAGTTATGCTATTAGAACAGATATATAGAGGGTTTAGGATAATTAAGGGTGAACCTTATCATAAGTAAATGCGATTTTTACTTTAATTAGATAATGAGATGGAGTTAATATTACGCTTCGTCTCCACCATAAAATATAAGTATTATTCAATATGCACCATAACATTATAAAGTAAACCATCAATTCAAATGGTGGTATCAATGGGAAGTGTCCATGAGAACATAGTCTTTGCTAGTGGAGGACACTATTTAAAGTGGCAGAATGATATGATTAATGTGAAAAATTTTAAACATATAAAATCTATGACTTGCCATCGAATTATGAGCATACAATTACGAAGATGGTACAGGTTTTTAAGTGTATTAGTAGATAGAGTATGGTGAAGATAGTCCTAGAAATCAGATATCCTCCACCATAATTTCTATCTTTACACAGTATTGTTGTTCATCTTTAATGGAAAGTTCATTTAGAGGATATTCCTCATACGCGTTACCACAAATGCGTAGTTTATTTTCTTCTATAAATGTAAATAGCTTTTGATAGAATCTATCTGATTCTCCATAAGCACATCTGCCATAGATCACAACATATTTCCCTTCTGGCTTATATGCATTTTGGTCGTTTTCTACTTTAAAATAATATTGTAAAGCTGACAGAGGCTTTCCAGATTCAATGTTTTCCTTAGATACAATAGCCCCAAGGGGATATCCTAAATCAATTCCATTTTCAGCTGCAAAATCATAAAATGAAATGGAAGAATCATCTGTAACACCATTAGAAAGTATGGGTCCTAAAAAAATAGGCTCTTTCTTTTTATATTCTATATTTATACTATTCTCTTCATATTTAAGAGCATCCTCTGCCATATCCATATGTAATTGCATGATTTCCAGAGTACGTTGAAGTTTTTTCATTTCCTTTAATATATGCTTTTTCTCTGCTTTAAATAAAGAAAACATCTGCTCAGGAGTACGTCTATCTACATACTTCTTAATTTCTTCTATACCAATACCAAGTTCTCTGAGAGAAACTATTAAATATGAGGTATTAAGCTGCCTTCGAGTATAATATCGATAACCATTTTCACCACGACATTCTGGAGACAGTAACCCAATTTGATCATAATATCTTAGATTCTCACTTTTAATACTAGTGATACGGGAAAATTCGCTGATTGTCATATAAGATTTATACTTCATAATCTCCTCCAAATTTTTAAGAAACTATTGACCTTAAAGTCACTTTAAGGTTTATAATACCACTGAATAGAAATTTCTGCAAACTAATTTACATAACGGAGGTACATTATGAAATATTTAAAGCTGTTCCTAAAAGAGAAAAAAGAAAAAGTAGCAATAACGTTGATTATGCTTTTAGGACAGGTAGTCGGAACATTACTGATTCCATTTCTAATTGCTGGTATTGTAGACAATGGAATTTTAAAAGGGGATATGACGGAGATTCTTCGTATAGGGGTTCAAATGCTAGTAGTTGTACTAGTGACAACGGTGGCAGCTGTTTTGGGAAGCTACTATTCTGCTGATTTAGCTGCAGTTTTTGGCTATGACATGAGAGATAAAATTTTTCGTAAGAGTCAAGAATTATCTATCCATGAATTTGACACCATTGGTGTTTCTTCTATGATTACACGTACAACTGCGGATATTTCTAATCTGCAAATGACTCTTGGAATGGTCTTACAAATGATTGCTCCAGCTCCCCTTATTATTGGGGCATCTATTGTCATGACAGCAGACACTAGTTTGGCTCTAGCATTCATACTGATTTTCAGTGTGGTGATATTTATGGCCTTTGCTGGAGTGGTCCTTAAGAAATCAAATCATATTTCTCAGAGGGTTCAAGCTAAATTAGATCGTATTAACCAGGTAATAAGAGAGTCTATCACTGGAATCCGTGTTATACGTGCTTTTGGAAATGAAAAATACGAGGAAGGTAGAGCAGGTAAGGCCTTTGAGATGTATGCTACAGATATGATAAAACTAAACAAGCTATTTGCTGTGTTGAGTCCTATCATATGCCTAATCATTGGCCTGTCCATGGCGGTCATAATGTGGCTAGGTGGGTTGCTTTCTATGAAAGGTACTATGGAAATTGGACAAATCACTGCAGTTACAGAATACTCTATTATTACATTGAGCTATCTAATCATGGCTACAGCAACAAGTGTTACCCTTCCTAAAATGTACTCATGTCTGAATCGTATTGAAGAGGTATTAGATATTAATCCAGAAATTCAGGATTTAAACAAAAATTTAGGAGGCGTAAGAGGAAATGCACCGGTGGTGGAATTTGAAAATGTATCATTCTTTTATCATGGAGCAGAGGAGCCAGTTATAAAAAACCTATCATTCTGTTGCAACGAAGGACAGACCACAGCCATCATTGGAAGTACCGGTTCTGGTAAGAGTACTATAGCTAATCTTATTCTTCGATTACATGACATAGATGAGGGGCGGATTAGGCTCAATGGTTTGGATATACGAAACTTATCACAACAAGAATTAAGAGACAGTATTGGTTCTGTTCCTCAGAAGGCTTTCTTATTCAGTGGGACAATTGAAGACAACCTTAGAATGGGTTATAAAGCTGCAACTAATGAAGATATGATAAGAGCATTAAGTATTTCTCAAGCAGATTCTTTTGTAGAGAAATTACCTCTGGGATTAGGCTCTCCAGTTGCCCAAGGTGGCTCTAACTTTTCAGGTGGACAGAAACAGCGTTTGTCCATTGCAAGGGCCCTTATAAAAAAGGTTCCAGTATATATTTTTGATGATAGCTTTTCTGCTCTAGACTTAAAAACGGATGTTGAACTGCGTAAATCACTGAAAGAAAATATGGCTTACGCAGTTAAGATTATAATTGCCCAGAGGGTAAGCACCATTATGGATGCAGACCAAATCCTTGTGCTGGATGAAGGAAAACTAGTGGGAATTGGAAAACATGATACTCTAATGAAAAACTGTTCTGTATATCAGGCGATTGCTAAAAGTCAGATGAATTTAAAGGAGGCTTGATTTCATGAAGAAGGATAAGAAAAAAAACAGTGACACATTGTCATTCAGTGAGGATATCCCTCAAAATACAAAAAAGACTATTAAGAGATTAATGAGCCACTTGGCACCACAGAAGAAAAAATTAATGATTGTGGGAGTATGGGCACTATTCAGCAGTACAGCCTATGCAGCTATGCCCCTTATAGTTGGAGTAGCCATTGATAATCTAGTAAATGCAATTCGTAGCTTTGATGGTTCTGTAAGTGTTCTACCCATAGTGACAAATGCACTAGCTATACCAGTTTTACTTTTAATATTAGCTTCCATTGCTAGCAGTTTACTTTCTTATATGCAGCAGTACATCATAGCTAGCATCGGTGAAAACTTAACCTTATCTCTGCGTCGAGATATCAGCGAGAAAATCAATAAGCTACCATTACGTTACTTTGATTCACATAAAACAGGAGATGTTATGAGTAGAGTAACAAATGATCTTGAAAAAGTATCCATGGTGATGCAGGTGGGATTCATGCAGTTTATATCTTCTTGCTTCACAATTATACTCACCATTATTGCCATGGTTATCTTAAATCCAAAGTTATCTCTTTTGGTTCTTATATTTGTCGGTATCAGTGCTATTGCAACAAATTTTGTATCCCAATTGAGTCAGCGTTATTATGCAGATAATTTTGCTGCCATGGGTGCCTTAAGTGGAAAAATTGAAGAAGTATATTCAGGTAATCGCATTATCAAGGTATTTAATCAACAATCTGATGTGATTGAAGAGATTTCTCAGTTAAATCACAAGCAGTTTGAAGCAAATAGAAAAGCACAGTTCGTTGATTATGCTATATATCCAACTATAAGGCTTTTGAATCAATTAGGTTTCGTGGCAACAGCTATTGTAGGAGGAATCATGACACTTAGAGGACAGATTTCCTTAGGTGTGATTCAGGCATTTTTACAATATGTAAATCAAGTTTCTGAGCCTGTTACTCAAGCCTCTTATGTTATTATGTCTCTACAATCTGCTATAGCTGGAGCTGAGAGAGTTTTTGAACTATTAGATGAAGAGGAAGAGATTACAGACAACGCATCTAGTACATTTCCAATATCTAATGGCAGAGTGACTTTTAAGAATGTAAAGTTTGGATACACACCAGAGAGAACTTTAATAAAGAATTTGAATTTGGAAGTAAAGCCTAATGAAATGGTAGCCATTGTTGGTCCAACAGGTGGAGGAAAAACTACATTAATTAACCTGATCATGCGTTTTTATGAGTTGAATGGTGGCTTAATATCCATTGATGGGGTTAATATTACTGAGATTTCTCGTAGCGCATTACGTCGACAAATCGGTATGGTACTTCAAGACACATGGCTATTTGAAGGCACAATAGCTGAGAATATTGCTTATGGTAAGATAGATGCTACACGAGATGAGATTGTAGCTGCTGCCAAAGCAGCCTGCTGCGACCATTTTATTCGTACACTTCCACAAGGATATGATACTGTAATCTCTAGTGAGGCATCTAATGTATCTCAAGGACAGATGCAACTTTTAACCATTGCTCGTGCCATGATGACTAATCCTACAATTATGATATTGGATGAAGCAACTTCCAGCGTAGATACAAGAACAGAAGTAGAAATTCAAAAAGCTTTAACAAAGCTTATGAAGGATAAAACAAGCTTTGTCATAGCTCACAGATTGTCAACTATCCAAAATGCAGATATGATTTTGGTTGTAAAGGATGGAGATATTATGGAGAGTGGAAATCATGAGAGCCTTCTAGCACAAAATGGATTCTATGCTTCTCTTTATTACAGTCAGTTTGAAGTGGCGAATTAAATATTAACAGAGTTCTTTGCTTCAGAGGGAGTTTTTACTCTCACTGAAGCTTACTAACAGAATTCTAAGTATCAGTATTTTTGATACTTAGAAATCGTTATCCTTTAGGGGAAATCGTTATCCAGGGTCGTAGCCGCTCTTTACTCCCACTTTGAAGAAGATGGGAGTATTATAAAGGAACGCCAACTGTGATATTTGAATCAGGTCTAGGTGATGACAATGGAGTTTGGACGTTAGTACAGCCAGAAATTTCAAAAAATACAAGAACATTTTATTATGATAGAGTAGGTCTCGGAAATAGTGATGCAGGTGATTTGCCAAGAACTAGCTTAGACCAAGTTCACGAGTTACATACTGTTTTAAATAAAGCAAAGGTTAACGCGCCCTATATTATAGCTGCGCATTCAATTGAAGGCTATAATGCAAGATTATTCGCAGGTACATACCCTAAAGAAGTGTCTGGTATTATATTTGTTGATTGTTCACATGAAAATCAATTTGAAGATATGGTGAAACGTTCTCCTTCAAAAGAAATAGAAATCGCGAAAAGCAAATTGATTGGTGAAGAGCAAACTTTTGATGAATTACTAATGTAAACACATTATTATTGAGGATAGCAGTCATTATATACAGAAGGATAAGCACCAGGTAGTAATTGATGAAATAAAAGGGATAATTAATGGAATGAGCAAATAGATTCAGCAGTAGTTGAAGTTTATTGATAGGGTAAGTTTTATAATGGAAATGTATAATTGTAAAATAAATATAAAATAGCGATTATTTATATTGGAGGAGGAGTAAAAATGGCTGAAGTTATTGTACATGAAATGAAATATTACGGTGGAAAAGTGGATTCGGACATAGATGTAGTTAATTATAGTGATGAGTATTATAATAATTATCGAAGCATTTGTTGTGATTGTTTTCGGAATTTAAGTATAGCCACAAATCAAGACCCAGATTCATTTTATACACAAGAGGAAATGAATAAAAAGAAATCTAATGTTTTTATTATGTTTATAGATAAAGAAATGGTAGGTTCTGTTGAAATACATGAAAATATAATAGACCACTTGTTTGTTAACCAAAAATATCAAAATAAAGGATATGGAAAGAAACTCTAATTTTTTGCTATTAACCGTTTGCAAGAAGCAGGAATCAATCAAATTACTTTATTTGTTGCAGACTTGAATAAAGAGGCTATTCAGCTATATTCGAATAATGGGTTTAAATGTACAAATACAATAATAGATAATTGGGGATAATGAGCGTAATCTAATGGGTGTAAGTCCTAAGTGTGGGTTGACAGTACCAAGCACATAACCAAGAGCAAGGGTGTCCTGCAAACGGGACTAAATAAAATACTGCAAGTTAAAACATGATATATAACAAAAATAGGTAAAAAGTATCATATTTACAATTGGATGCCCGCAACTTATAATTAATTTATAAATAACAATGGGGAGAAAAAGATGGGCTGGTCAATTTTTCAATATGAAAATGATTTTATTTCAACTACAAGAGAGGAAGCAAATGGTGTTCCATTTTTTAAATTTAGACCAAGGGTATACGAAGGATCGCTGCCAACAGTTATATTTTATCATGGATGGCATTCAAGCAAAGAATTTATAAGATTTAAAGCAATGACAATTGCAGGTTATGGATATCAAGTCATTGCCCCGGATGCTTTACATCATGGTGAAAGAGATGAGATAGATCATGATAATCCTGAAAATTGTGATAAATATTTGTGGGAAATAATACTTCAAAGCATTAAGGAATCTAAGCAATTCATAGATACAATTGTAAGTGAGCATGAAGCAGATTCTGCAAGAATTGGGATTATGGGAAGTTCCATGGGCGCAATAACTGCTTGAGGAGTTCTTGTTGAAAATCCAGATGTAAAATGCCTTATTGGGATTAATGGAACTTTTGCATGGCAAGAAACCATTAAAAGAAAGCATATGCCAACAGCTAGCAATGAAAATAAGGAAATGATAAAATACTACGATCCAATAAATAATTGTGATAATATAAAAGAAAAAGCGATTTTAATATTGCATGGAGTAGGAGATACTTCAGTACCAATTGAAACTCAAAGGTTATTTTATAATCAAGTGTACTCACTATATACAAAAAATCCAAATAATCTTCAATTATTGGAAGAGTCAGACATAAATCATAAGATAACCATGCGAATGATGCAGGATGCAGTTACATGGCTTAAAGAACATCTATAAGAAACTCCTTTTTTAGTAGTTGTAAGTATTAGAAATACAAGGATGGTAAAAAGATGGAGATAGTTTTTGATCCCTAAGCTGGAGAGATTTATAGTTTATTTACTAGTCTTTTTCTAGGATGGAATTTAAATATAAGTTTTGGTGGATTTTAAAGGTCACGCTTCGCCTCTACCAGTGAAACCAGCGAATCGCCTGTAGGTGGCTTAAATAGCTGCTTACAGGCGATTGTGTTTAAAGAAAACATAGAAGCAACTTAAAAGAGTGGCTATGCATAGTATATAAATCAATATGCATAGCCACCCTTTTATTAATGATTTTTAAATGCCTTATATGCTTATAAAATCGAGACCAAGGTAAGATTCGTCTTCTGGTTTAGATTTTTCAGGTTGTGTATCTGACATATATGGATATTCGAAGTTAGTAGGTGGGCATAGAGTTTCCTTTATAGTTCTAGGGGATACCCATCTAAGCAGGTTAAGATGACTGCCAGCCTTATCATTAGTTCCAGATGCTCTAGCACCACCAAATGGTTGCTGACCAACAACAGCTCCAGTTGGTTTATCATTGATATAGAAGTTACCCGCAGAGTTTCTTAGTTTATAAAGCATGTGTTCTATATTATAGCGATTATTAGAGAAGATAGCTCCTGTAAGTCCATAGACAGATGTTGTATCACAAAGGTCTAAGGTTTCTTCAAGGGATTCATCTTCATAAACATATATTGTAATTACAGGTCCAAATATTTCTTCAGTCATAGTTTCATAGTCAGGCTTTAGAGCTTGAATTATGGTAGGTTGTACAAAGTAGCCAATCTCATTTGTACCAAACCCACCAGCTATAACCTTTGCATCATCAGAGCTATGAGCTCTATTTATATAATTCATAATGTTAGTATAGGCGTTTTCATCAATAACGGCTCCCATAAAGGTGTCAAACTCGTTTACATTACCTACTTTTATCTTAGAAACAGTATCAAAGAGCCTCTCACGTAAAGAAGGCCAAATTGAACTAGGTATATAGGCTCTTGAAGCAGCGGAGCATTTTTGACCTTGATACTCAAAGGCACCACGTATAATTGCAGTAGATAATTCATCAATATTAGCAGTATTATCAGCAAATATAAAGTCCTTACCTCCAGTTTCTCCTACCAATCTTGGATATGTTTTATAAGTGGAAATATTATCTGAGACTTTTTTCCATAGGGTTTGGAATACTTTTGTTGAGCCAGTAAAGTGTATACCAGCTAAGTCTTTTGATGTTACACATACGTCTGATATAAGAGCTCCACTTGAAGGTACAAAATTTATAACTCCAGCAGGAAGTCCAGCTTCCATAAGTATTTTCATAAATAGATAATTTGAATAAACAGCAGTACTAGCAGGTTTCCATACAACAGTATTACCCATCATAGCAGGAGCTGTAGATAGGTTTCCACCTATAGCTGTAAAGTTGAAAGGTGAGATTGCTAAAACAAAGCCTTCAAGAGGCCTATATTCTGATCTGTTCCAAGTATCAATAGTTGAATCAGGTTGAACATTATAGATTTCTCCCATAAAGTGAGTGTTAAATCTAAGGAAATCAATAAGTTCGCAGGCTGAGTCTATTTCAGCTTGATAAATAGTCTTACTTTGACCTAACATGGTAGCAGCATTTAACAGTGATCTATATTTACTACTTATCAAATTAGCAGCTTTATTAAATATAGCAGATCTTTGGTACCAAGAAGTTGCTTCCCATCTTTCTTTTGCCTTTAAAGAAGCATCTATAGCCATTTTAAGTTCCTTTTCTGTAGCTTTGTGATAACGAGCTAGCACATGACCTTTTTCATGGGGAATAATAAACTCTTCAGTGATATTTGTGAAAACTTCCTTTCCATCTATAATTAAAGGAATATCTCTTTGGGAATTGTATAGCTTGTCCAATGCGTCTTTTAATTCTAGTCTTTCAGATGTACCATTAACATAACTCTTTATAGGCTCATTTGTAGGCTTATTTATTTTGTAATTCGTATTCATATAATACAACCTCCGTTTAATAAAAAATAGGTCTTGGGACCTTTGATTACAATAGATAATTAGACTTTGATGTAATAACTCTATAAATATGGAACAAAAATTAAAGATCATAACGAGTATGTAGAGATATAATCATCATTAGATTTTTGATTCATTAAATTATATGAGAAAATCTGACACATTAGAACAGGATGTTGTGGACAAAATTAAATGATATCTTTTATCATTTTGCGTTACAATAAGTTTAAAATATCATAAAATATATTTATTATGGAGAAAATAAGTAAAACTAGATGTGGTAAGGTTTATGCTTTTAGATAAAGAAACTTTTTTAAGTAAATATCATCTTAAGGAAGAGGAGATTATAAAGATTGGAATAGCTTGGGACACTTTAGAGGAAATATATAAGGATTTCAATATTTATAAAGAGACTTATGAGACACAAGCAGAATTTATAGCAAATACTCTTAGGGCACGTGGAAGGTTATTGAGATAACTGCTAATGTTCGAGAAGGCGATGATCCAAAAAGACTTGAAGAATTTAATATACAAATTAATTCTAGAAAATCAGGATACTGTTCTGTCCATTATCTTATAGAATTTTTTCCAACTAATCAAAAGGTCATCCCTCTCCTCAACCATTGAAACTCTCAACTAATTAATTGGTCGAGGGTTTTTCTTTATATATAAGTTTAGAATTATTTAGAGCGAATCGTATCATAAGTGATGATCTAAATTTTACATTTGGCTCGGCGCACTTACTCCTTGGAAGGAATGTGAGAAGGAGTTTTTTTATGAGTGAGGTTTTTAGCATTAGGCATTGATATAACTTGCTTAAGACTATTTTTACAGGTAAAAATGCCGTACAGTAAGCAATGAGGATTTTAATATAAAAATATAGATTATCTTTGTAGTTTTCCCATTGACTTTAGCCTTAGATGAAGGTTTAGAATAGTGTTAGAAAGAATATTATTTTAGGGGATGAATATATGGGAAAGAGTTATACTATTAGTGAAGTAGCTAAAATTTTGAATATAACTACTAATAAAATTAGATTTTATGAGAAAAAAGGTTTGTTGTTACCAATAAGGGAAAAGGATAATGAATATAGAAAATTTAATGCTCAAGATATAATCAGATTGCAGTATATATTATTTTATAGAGCAATAGGATTAACTATTAGAGACATTAAAAGTATATTAGATAATGATGAAAAAGAAAATTGCTTAACTCATTTTAATAATCAGTGGGAATTAGTTAATAATGAAATTCATAGGCTTAATGTTATAAGAAAGTCACTAGAAAATGTGATAGATACGCTTTATGAAGAAACAACAGAATATAAAATAGATAATGAGATATTAGATATTATAAATAACAATAATGAACTAAATAATATTAAAAATAATTGGGAAGATAAGTGGAATTTTAATAATTGGGCAAAAACATATGACAAGGCTGTTATAGAGGATAGAGGAGAACTAAAAATATATAAAAATTATGATTTAATACTACAAAGTGTATATAATTTAGTTCATGATTCAAAATTAAAAGAACCAATGATACTAGAAATAGGAGTAGGTACAGGAAATTTAGCAAGTAAGTTTTTAAATGACAATTATGATATAATAGGAATAGATCAATCTAGAGAAATGTTATCAGTGACAAAACAAAAATACCCTAAATTAAAAGTTAGATTAGGTGAATTTTTAAAAATACCATATGATAATAAATATTTTGATGTCATTGTTTCAACATATGCATTTCATCATTTGAATGAAATAGAAAAAGTTATAGCAATAGAAGAAATGTTAAGAGTATTAAAAGATAATGGAATGATAGTTATTGGAGATTTGATGTTTAGAAGTAAAGATGATGAAAAAAATATTTTAAATGAATTATCTAAAAAACAGGTAGAAGAAATAAAAGATGAGTATTATTCATATATTGATTTTCTAGAAAATGAGTTTGAAAAATATAATAGAAAATTAAAATATAAAAGGATAGATAAATTTAATTATATAATTAATGTCTAATAGAGAATTTAAATTTATATATAGATGAAAAGTTTATCTTTTATGAAAATTTGATATAATATAGATAAGAAATGCAGATAATAAAAATAGGGTGCTACTAACACCCTATAATATACAACTCTAGTTGCTTAGGTAACTGGTATAACATATTTTTATGAAATAAAAATAGTAGCTTCCAATTGCGAGTCGGGGCTATTATTTTTTTGATGTTTTATCTATAAGTAACATAAGTGACACTCCAAATTTTAATTTGGGTAGTGGAACTTATATCTTTGACATTAGGAAAAGATGCTTCCTTAAATGTTAATAGTGCTAATAAAAATAATCCACCAGTAAAGAGTAACATTAAAGCGTCATTACTCATCATTAGGTAAGCAAGATTTGTATAAAAAGAAATCACCTTAAATATTAAACACACTTAAAAATGTAGCAATTATACAAAGTGCAGAATCATCTAATAGAATAGAAGGGATTTATACTTCCAATAAAAGATTGCGTGAAATAATGGATAACATACTAGAGCCAAGAGATAGAAGTGAAAGTGAGGTAGCTGGCTATAGAAGGAAAGTTAGGGTATTTTACTAAGAATGAAATAAGAATTATATGTCCAGATGTAGGAGAAGCTACTATAAATAGAGTGTTTGGAAAGTTGAGGGTTGAATGGGAAATAGAAGTTGTAGGTAAGGGCAGAAATTCTAAGTGGAAAAAACTATAAGGAAAAATAAGTACATAATTAAAAAGATAAATAAAAACCTCACTTGCAATGGATACGGAGAAACCTATTATAAATAAATGAAAAAAGCACTCTGAGCCATTAAGATTACTTGGCTAAGGGTGTTTTTTCAATTAAAAATTTAAGGAGATATTACTTCTTATAATTTATAATATTCATAATACGTACAACATGCTACAAATACATTAATAGGGTAAATGCCTAAAAATCCTATACACTCCTTTTATAATAAATTAAATTGGTATTGTAAATGTATCTTTTCCCTTATTTAATAAATTCTCTAATTTAATTCTCAAATTTATCATCCAATCAGGTTCATTGTTCCATTTTTCTTCTACAGAGTGAAGTATACGAACATATCCATATAAATTAGCATATCTTCTGAAGAGAGGCAATAATTTAAGCATTTCATCAGAAATATCATACTCCGAGCGGTAACCCTTAATAAACTCCTTTACTGAAGGTTCCACTTGCTCTTCTGGCATATCTTCTTTTAGGCTATCTAATGATTGCTCCATATCTAGTGCATACCAATGATACATGGCATCATCAAAATCAATAGTGTTATAGGTCTTCGTAACTTCATCATAAAATACGTTGTCAGTTTCAAAGTCATAATGGATAAGTCCAAAGTTTTCTTTTGTAGTTGGTAGTTTTGAAAGATAAGATCTAAGTATAGCTAGCTCACTTTTGGCAACAGTTTCATCTGGAAAAGTTGATAATACATCTTCCATCCAGTCCGCTATTTCTTTCCAGTCATTACGTTTATTATTTACTGGTTTAAATTCACTGCTTAGTTTATGCAATTTTCCTAAAGCTTTACCTAAACCGAAGATCATATACTTTGTCAAAGGCATTTCTGTTATTTGTTTACCAAGTATTTTTTTAAATGCAACAGCATAGAATGTTCCCCAAGGTGTGTCTACTACTTCAAGTTCATTGCCAGCTTTAGATAATATAGTGTCTACAGCAGGATAACCATTACATCTTAAATAGCTCAAGAATTCAAGTTCGGCAAGTATTTTTTCTTTGTTTTTTTCTTCAGCAGGTGCAAATCTAAGAAAAAAAGTTTCACCTTCATTTTTACACCAATAAACTGCATTTGATGAAATCCTATAATAATTTAATAAATCAGAATCTACATTATCACTTTCCCAATTACTAAGTACCATATGGGCTAAATCTTTATTATTAAACATAACCTCTTTTCTTATTTTCCTTATAGATCTTATTCGATTTATCTTTTCTATTGTTGTCATAGCATTTTCTGGTATCTTTTAGAGTTTTCAATTCATTCAATTGGTTTTTGTAGCTATTGACTCTTTCAATAGTTATTTTGCCATCTTCAAGTGCTGTCTTAATTGCACAACCAACTTCTTTTTCATGAGTACAATCCCTATATCTACAATGATGTGTTAAAGAATAGATATCTTGAAAACTTTCAGAAAGTATATCTTCATCGGCCCATAGCTGAAGTTCTCTGATTCCTGGAGTATCTATAATTGTGCAGCCTGAGCTATGCTGTAAAAGTTGAGAGCATGTTGTGGTGTGCCTACCTTTTCCATTTGAGTTACTTATAGCATTTGTTTTTTGTATTTCGCCACCAAAAAGATAATTAATGACAGTAGACTTTCCTACTCCAGAAGAGCCAAGAAATACTATTGTCTTATTGCAACATAAAAGTTTATCAAAGATATCCATATTGGTATTATTTAATACACTTATAGAGTAAACATCTATACCCTTAGCAATGATATCTATTTTTTCTATATAATCAGATATATTATTACAAAGGTCACATTTATTTAAGAGTATAATAGGTGTTGCTCCACTACTACGAACTAAGGTAATATATCTTTCAATTCGACCCATATTAAAATTATCATCTAGACCACTTACAATAAATGCAGTATCTATATTTGAGCCTATAATTTGTTCTTCTATATTTCCTCCAACCAGCATACCGTTTTTTATTTTTCTTCCGCCTGATATAGCAAGTTTACGTGAAAAGTAACTTTTCCTTGGTAACACAGCATATATAATAGTCTCAGTATCATTAATTGTTTTAATTTCAACCCAATCACCAACTGCAGGGTAATTCTTTTTTACATCTGCGTTATACATAAATTTACCGCTCAATTTACCATTGAAACTTCCTTTATGTTTTGTTCCGCCGTCGCTCAAGCGCTATGG
>CAYYWN010000025.1:0-15259 GCA_964474485.1 uncultured Clostridium sp.
TTTAACTTCTACCTTTTGTTCTTTTTTTACTTCTGGCATTTTTATTTCTTCAGTCTTTATTATGAATTTAACCTTACCTTCCATACCATCTTCTATACCTGTAAATGTTCCATAGTTTTCTGATAACTTCACAATTTCATCTTTAGATGCTAGTACATCATCTATATTAGTTACCCCTTCAGTTACTTTATCATTAAGCTTTGTTATTCCTTCTTCATCAAACTTTGCCATTCCCTCTTTTAATTCTTTAGCACCATTTGCTAATTGATTTGAAGCATCTTTTAATTGTAAAGCTCCAAAATTTAATCCTTCAGTTCCATTATTTAAATCTGATGTACCTTGATATAACTTATTTGCTCCCTCTTCTAGTTGCTTTATTCCACCAGTTAATTGTGGAAGCTTACCTAGTGACTCCCTTACCTTACTTACATTGTTTTCTTCTAAAGATTCCCTCATTATAGAAAGTATATCTTCACTATCTTTAAGATGTTTTTGCATAGCCATTAGTGTATTTATACTTTCAGGTGACTTAGACATTTTATTCATTATCTCTGGTGTCATATTATTTTCTAGAGCTGTGATTAGCGGCTGAAGTTTTTTCATATCTTGTTCTAATACTGCTATATTTGCTCCTGTTTCTTTAAATTCTTTACCCTTACTAGCTTCTAATAATTTCTTTGATACAGCTATATTTTGTTTGTTTTTATCCAAAGTAGACTTCATACCTTGTACAGCTGGAAGCATTTGATTTACCTTATTAAGTTCACCCATAACCTGTTTACTGTTTAATACTTCACTTAATCCCTTTAACATAGCCTGTGTATTAGGATCTTGTATTTTAGATTGAGCTCCTTTTAATGTAACAGTCATTTGCTTAATACTCTCAATAGTGTTCGGATTAAGCGCTTTTGAAATACCCTCTAAAGCTTCTTTGTTTTGTCCAAGAGCCTGTTGAAGTCCTATTAATGTTTGTAAGCTTTCTCCCATATTATCCATACTACCTTTGGATTTAATAAATCCATCTCTAGCTCCTACCACTGCACTATTATAGCCACTAATTAAACCTTGTAACTTTTTATTTGCATCTGCTGTTTGTGGATTATCTAGAGGATAAGCTGTGTTTACCGCTGTCCTTAATGCATTAACATTTTCTTCTTTAACTAACTCATTTGTATTTTTAATAAAGCTATCTCCCATAGCTTGTTGCTGTGCTAAAATACCTTGCATCTCTTTTCCATTTACTTTTTCTAAAGCTTTTGCTGAATCTAATATATTGTTAAATGCATTAGCATTTTGAAATATAGGTGCTAATGTATCTATCACAGATACGTCCATAGTAGCTAATGAATTTAATTCTCCCATAAGTGGTGCTAATTTATCTACATTTTTCATCACTTCTAATAAAGGTTGTAACTTTTGGGTATCTATATCTACATTACCTAGTTCATCTGTAGTATTTATTAAAGCTTCAATATTACTTATATTTTCTGGTGTAGATAATACCTTTAACTGTTCAATCATTGGATTTGCTAACATTTTTGATATTCCAACTGCTCTATAATCCACAAAGGTTTTGCTCATAAGTTTCATATTGTTTTCATTAAGTAAAGGTGCTAATCCTCCTATACTTGAAGCATCAATATCTTTTGCAAAATAAGCATCATCAATTAATGTTCTTTCTTTTTTAACATTATTATCATCTGTTATTAATGCAATCTTTTTTTGATTCTTTTCTTTTGACATTTCACCTTTAATTGATCCAATACCTTTTCCTGCAATATTTATCCCAGATTTTAGATCATAGGCTCCATTTTTTAAGGCATTAGTACCTCCCTTTAATTTCTCAGTACCAACTACTAAATCTCCCATTTTCTCTGCAAAAAGACTTTCTCCCTCTGATAGTTTTTCACTACCTTCTCTTAACTTTCCACTAGCATCTTTTAATTCATCTATTCCATCAACGAGTTCTGAAAGATCTTTAGAATCCTTTAACTTTTCTATTTCTGGAAGATTAGGTGTAGCTGTTATCATAACTGGTCCTAGCTTAAAGTTTTCAACATCAGCTTCTATTTCAAGTTTATCTTGAAGTCCAAGATCTATATCCATATCTTCAAGTCCTAAACTTTCCTTTAATCCTGGTAATCCTATATAGGTTACTATATTATTATTTCCATCAGATGTTATCTGACCAGAGTTTAACTTTATATTTTTAAAGTTGTCTATAGGTAAATTTAGTAAGGCTACAGTGGCAAAAGGTGTATATATTATCTTTTCTTTGCCATTAATAGTAACCTTGTGTTCTTCTTTATTTTTTATTTCTAAACTTATTTTTACCTTACCGGATTTTCCTGCTAATTCTTCTGGTTTTATGCTTTTTTCATTTAAGTAATAGGCTATTGTTATTTCTAAAGGTAACTCTTCATTAGAATTTCCTTGGTAAAAGATATCATTTTCTTTAGATTTCCATGTAAGTGAATCTCCATTTATCTCCGGTTTATCTTCACCTTTTATATTTTTAATGTCCTTTAAATTAGACTTATCTTTTATTTCACCACCGCTCGGATTATGAAGCCAGGTACTTACTATCTTATCTTGTACATTTCCTTCTTTATCCAAGGTTATATATACTGATTCATCTTTTTTAACTGCTTCTGATGCCTGTACTAAGTTAGGACTTACTATTGAAGCCACTAAAACAAGGCTTATAATTGTTTTTGACATATAATTCAATTTATCTTTTTTCATTACACTTACCTCCTGTAATTTTAAGCTGATAATTTAATATTTTCTTTTGTATTTTTTTGTTTCCATCCTTTAGTTGTAAATCCTATGAATTTTTCTGAGACTATTAAGATTGATGGTAATATAAATATTATTACTATCATACTTATAAGAGCCCCCCTGGCCATTAAAAAACATAGACTCTTTATAAGTTCCATATCTGAAATAAGTGCTACTCCCGCTGTAGCAGCAAAAAATGTAAGCGCACTTGTTACTATAGATTTTGCTGAACCTTGTACCGATATTCTCATAGCCTCCAGCTTATCATATCCATTTTCTATTTCTTCTTTAAATCTAGATGTTAATAAAATGGCATAGTCTACAGTTGCTCCTAACTGAATTGTTCCAATTACTATACTTGATATAAATGGAAGGGCTGTACCTGTATAGTACGGAATGCCAAGATTTATAAATATAGCAAGTTCTATTGACAATACTAAAATTAGTGGTAAAGAGAAGGATAAAAACACTCCAAATATTATAGCAAATATAGCTGCAATCGAAACTACATTTACCCTTTTAAAGTCGCTATCTGCTATACGAATTAGATCTTTAGTTAACGGACCTTCTCCTGATACCATAGCATTTTCATCATATTCTTTTGCAATATTTATTATTTCATCTATTTGAGCATTTTCTTCATCTTGTGCTGCTTTATATATAGAATTTGCAACTATTAAGTTGTAGCCATCTTTTTTAAAGTTTGATTTTATATCTTCTGGTATAAAACTTTCTGGAATTGCTCCTCCTACTAACTTATCATAGGATAGAACTTTTTCTATTCCATCTACCTTTTCTATTCTATCTACCATTTCTTTCTTTTTATACTGTGGTAAATCGTCTTTTACAACTATCATATGTGTAGTTGTCATATTGTAATCTTCTTTAAGCTTATTTAAAGCTACCACGGATTCCATATCCTTTGGTAGTGACTCGTCTAAGTTATAATATACCTTTGCGTTATTAGCCCCGTAAATTGCTGGGATAAAAGCTATAACGAATATCGCTACAAAAACTTTATAATGCTCTGTTACATAATTTGAAACCTTTGTAAACTCAG
This sequence comes from uncultured Clostridium sp., assembly GCA_964474485.1. Lineage (GTDB taxonomy): Bacteria > Bacillota > Clostridia > Clostridiales > Clostridiaceae > Clostridium_L. Next base: position 3,842 of record CAYYWN010000025.1, read on the forward strand.
GCAATATTGTTTTATGCTGAAACCTGTGTATCGCTTTATCAAAGTATAGAACTAAGGCTGGTAAAATGGTTACCGTACATATTACACCAAGTAATACTCCTTTAGCCATTACAATTCCAATATCTTTTCCAAGCGCTAGTTCCATAACACAAAGTGCAAGGAAACCTGCTATAGTTGTAAGAGAACTTCCTGATATAGCTGTTATGGTATTTGCTATTGCCTCTGCCATAGCCTCTTCTTTATCTTCTATCTTAGTCTTTTCTTCTTCATATCTGTGTAATAAGAATATTGAATAATCCATAGTTACCCCTAGTTGAAGCACTGCTGCTAGAGCTTTTGTTATATAGGAAACCTCACCTAAGAATATATTGCTTCCAAAATTATATAAAATTGCAAATCCAATGGATGCTAAAAATATAAATGGTATAATTACGGATTCCATAGTAAGTGCTAAAACTATTGTAGATAAAACTACTGCAATTAACACATAAATAGGAGTCTGTTTATCTGAAAGATCCTTTGTATCTTTTACTATGGCTGACACTCCACTTAGAAAGCTTTTTTTATCCATTACCTTTCTTATATCTGTTATAGCCTTTTGTGTAACCTCTGAGGAACTCCCCTCTTTATACTTTATTACCATCATTGTAGAGTCTCCACTATAAAGTGCTCCTTTTACATCATCTGGCAATATTTCCTTGGGAATAGATATATCTAGGGCATCATCTATCCAAAGCACGCTATCTACTCCCTCAATTGCTTGAATCTTTTCTTTTATCTTTGATACCTCTTTAGGTTCTGCATCATCTATAATTAACATAGATAAAGATGCACTTGCAAATGTATCATCCAATATATTTTGACCTTTCATAGAATCTAACTGTTGTGGTAAATAAGTCAAAACATCATAATTTATTTTTGTATTTATCATACCAAAGACTGATAAAATTGATAAAAGTATTGCTAATATAAGAACTATATTTCTATGCTTTGCTATGAACGCACCAAATCTTTTCACTTTGCCTCAATCCTTTCTTTATATTTAAACTTCTAACATTTTTTTTATAGTTTTAAATAAAATAGGTTTCATACTATCCATATCATAGGGTTCCTCAAGTATAATGCTGCTATAACAAACACTTCCTATAAGTTCTATAATCATAAAGAGAATCTTTTCCCCTTCTTTTTTATCTGTACCAAGCACCTCCATATTTGATATAAATATGTCTATTACTTCTCTCATCTCATCATGTTGCTCAGGTTGCATTATAGCTCTTCTATATACCCCCCATGAAAAATTCTTGTTTATAATCTTAAGCATAAGTTTATTATTTTTAAAATATTCTATTATATAATCCACATGAAATAAAAACATATCTATAAAATTATCAAAAGACTTTTCTTCTGTTTTTTCCATGGCTTCTTTTATAAGATTAGAACTTTTTTGAAGTATAATTTTATTTATTATGTCGTATTTATCTTTAAAATATAGGTAGAATGTTCCCTTTGCTACTCCAGCCTTTTTTACAATATCGTCTATGGCAGTGTTTTGAAATCCCTTTGTAGTAAAAAGCTCATAAGCTGCACTATATAAATCTTTTTCTTTTATTAGTTTCTTACTTTCTGACTTACTTTTCATTTCATCCTTTTTTGTTATCATATCCATTTTATCCACTCCTGACATAAGCTTTATGTGACATCCATAATTTTCTATACTCCTTCTTTTATAGGGAAAACTTCGAAATTGTTTATCTCTACCTTATTTTTTTACTATATAAAACCACTTTCTTAAAATATACTGACTACTGGTCATTTAACTCATATGTATTATTATATCCCTTAATGACTAATAGTCAATACATTTTTTTATTTTATTTATTAATAATTTGAAAACTAACTTTAAGAATTCTTAGTGTATACCTTTACTCTATTGAGATCACTAAACATCATGTTTATGTTGTTATATGTTATAATAATAAATATATTTTAATTCCTTTATTTCTTTATCCATAAAGGTTTTTATCTTTGATATTGAAAATGATAATATAGTATAATGTAGTCAATAATAAAAAAAACAAGGCGGTATTAATATGATTGTTATTGGTTGTAAAAATATTTCTAAAAGTTATGGTATAGATGTAGTATTAGATAAAGTAACTTTTTCTATAAATGAAGGTGATAAAGTTGGTTTTATAGGTACTAATGGAGCTGGTAAATCTACTTTATTCAAAATATTAACGGGTGAACTCTCTTATGATACAGGTGATGTATTCATTGATAAAAATAAAGGCATAGGGTATCTTTCACAACATCTTTCCCTAGGATTTAATAGCAATATTTATGAAGAAATGCTTTCTGTTTTTAGTGATCTCTTAGCAATTGAAAAAAAACTGAAAGAGTTAGAAGTGAAATTAAACGATGCCTATGATCCTAATAACGCTACCTATCATGATAAGCTCATAAAAGACTATACCACTTTAACTGAATTATATAATAATAAAGGTGGTTATACATATAAAGGTAATATTAATAGGATATTAAAAGGATTAGGATTCTTAGAAGAAGATTACGAAAAACCTATAAACATTTTAAGCGGTGGTCAAAAAACTAGAGTCGCTCTTTGTAAACTTCTTCTTACAAAACCTGAAATATTACTTCTAGATGAACCTACAAACCATTTAGATTTAGATGCTATAGAATGGCTTGAAGATTACTTAAAAACTTACAAAGGAACCATTATTATTATATCCCATGATAGATTCTTCTTAGATGCTATAACTACGCACACCTTTGAACTTATTAATGGCCATGTAGATTGTTATAATGCAAATTACTCAAAATACATAGATCTTAGAAAAAAGGAATTTGAAACAAAGCTAAAAGCTTATAATCTCCAACAAATTGAAATTAAAAGACAAGAGGACATTATTGAAAAATATAAATCCTTTAATCGTGAAAAAAGTATCCGTGCAGCAGAAAGTAGAGAAAAGGCCTTAGCTAAAATAGAAAGACTAGAAACCCCTGATAAGGATGAAAAGGCCTCAAAGATAAGGTTTGAAACTTTAGTAAAAAGCGGAAACGATGTATTGTACGTAGAAAACTTAAGCAAAAGCTTTGGAGAAAACCAGCTCTTTTCTGATGTTAATCTTGATATAAAAAGAGGAGATCGTATAGCCCTTATTGGCGAAAATGGAAGGGGTAAATCTACCCTTTTTAAAATTATAATGGATGATATACCTCCTAATACAGGTACAAAAACTTTAGGTAAAAATGTATTTATAGGCTATTATGATCAGGAACAATCAAACTTAAATGAGAACAAAACAATTATAGATGAAATTTGGGATGAGTATCCTCATATGACGACTACTCAAGTTAGAAATGCTTTAGCATCTTTTCTTTTTACTGGTGATGATGTGTTCAAAGAAATAAATAAATTAAGTGGTGGCGAAAAGTGTAGAATTAATCTTTTAAAGCTTATGCTTTCAAAATCTAATTTTCTATTATTAGATGAACCTACAAATCATTTAGACATTATGTCAAGAGAAGCCTTAGAGGATGCTATAAATAGCTACGATGGAACTTTACTTATTATTTCTCATGACAGATACTTTTTAAATAAGGTTATAAATAATATATGTGAGCTTAATTCAGATGGAATAAAAGAATACCTTGGAAATTATAGTTACTACCAAGAAAAGAAAAAGAATCCTTCTAGATACGAAGGCTTAGAAGAGCTTCAAAATAAAAGTAAAACTCAAGCGTCTGGAAAAAAGCGTAAAAAACGAATTTTAGATAAAAAGGCAAAAGAAGAAGAAAATAAACTTAAATCTTTAGAACAAGATATTTCATCTAATGAATCAAATATACTAAAACTTCAAGAACTACTATGTTTAGAAGAAGTTTATTCAAATGCTGAAAAAAGTGAATCTATTAATAAAGAATTACTAGAACTACAAAAAGTCTCAGAAACCTTATATGAAGAATGGGAAAAGCTGATATAGTAATTACTATATCAGCTTTTTAAATTTATTTTTTCTCCTGTAATATAAGATTTACGGTTTTGCTTTTTCCCTCTCTATAAATTTCAATACTAACTTCATCGCCATTATTTTTTTGAGATTTTAACTTATTTAATTCAGCCATAGTATTTATTTTATTACCATCAAAACTGGTGATAACATCTGATGATCTTATTCCAATCTTTTCTGCTGGACTAAATTCTATAACCTCCATTACATAAACTCCTATAGGTATCTTATTTTCTTTGGACACTTTTTCTGATATATCTCTGCCTCTAATACCTATTTCTAATATAGGTTTTGATAAATCTCCAAGTTTAGCCTTAGCTTGATTTATAGGTATAGAAAACCCAATACCTTCTACGCCACCTTCTGCTGATTGTGAATTAATCTTTGCAGTATTCATACCTATAACCTGCCCTCTTGAGTTTAATAAAGGCCCGCCACTATTACCAGGATTTATAGCTGCATCAGTTTGAATAAGTGTTAAATCTTTTCCTCCTATTTTTATGGATCTATTTATTGCACTTACTATCCCCGATGTTACTGTACCTAAAAATTCTTTACCTAGAGGGTTTCCTATTGCAACAACAGACTCTCCTGCTTGAACAGAATCTGAATCTCCAAGTTCTACTACTCCTGGCATCTTCATCTCTTCCTTTATTTTAACTACAGCTATATCATTTTCTGCATCATAGTTTATAACTTTTGCTTCAACTTCCTTCCCATCATTTAATACTACTTTCACATCTTGAGCACCTTTTATAACATGATAATTTGTAAGTACATAACCCTCTTCATTTATTATAAATCCAGAACCTATACCCTCTGTTGCTTGATTTCCAAAAATACCATAGTCTTTTACACTTTTAGTAGTAACTCCAACCACTGCTGGGCCAACCTTATCTATAATTTCCGTTATGGTTAAAGCATCTTTTTCTTCCGCTAAAGTAGTAGCTCCATAATTTTTGCCTTTTTCCTCTATTATAGTTTTATACAATGCTGTATTCTTAAAGTTATGGCTTTGCGGTGCTATATATAGAACGCCTGCAGCCCCTAAAAGTCCTCCTATTATAGAAAATACTATTGATAAAGCCACATATGGAAAGATACTTCTATCTTTATTTCTCTTCTTTTTATTATTTGTTTCTTCCATACTTATATTCTCCCTTCGATGATTTTTATTACTATTTGAGGGGTCTTCCTTTGGTATAATAATAAAATCTGGTGAATATCCCTGTATGTTCTTATATTTTGTATCTTCAGGGTTATTTTCATACCTCTCATCCATTTAAATCATCCTCTCTATACTTAAATTCTACTCCTATATATATATTAAGCTATAATTGTTACAACCGTATGTCAAAATATAAAATTTTAGTGAGGTATTCAAATTATATATTGAAATCCTCACTAAAATTTTATATTTAGGTATAATAGAAAAAATTTAGTAAAATGCGATTTACGTTTCTACATGTATTACTACTTTTCAGATAACTTACCTGTCTCTTTTAAAATATTTCCTAAATAAAATATAATTGAATTTTCATCTTCTAAAGGTATATTGCTTATATTAGGTAATACTTTAACCTCAGATTTAGATGATAATTCCGCAAGTTTACTAGCTTCCTTTATATATTCATCACCTTTATTTTCGCTTAATAAAATTACTAAGGGCTTATTTTCTAATGAAGATTTTTGTTGTAAATTCAAATTGTAATCTTTCAAAATATTTAATTCTTCTTTGTATGCTTTTAAATATTTTTTATTTACAGTAAAGGCTTTAAATATCTCTGCATTTTCTTCTGAAAGAAGTGAAGTTATATCATCTCGTATTTTAATCATATTTATATTATTAAGTATTCTTACAAAACCTATACTGGAAAATAGTTCCTGAATAGATTTATTCCTTATTTGCTTTCTTAAAGCTTTTTGAGTTTCCTTTGAGTTAAGTTCCTGTTCTAAAATAGGATTTATAAGTATAGAACCTATCACATCATCTGGATACTTTTTAGCAAAGCTATTAGCTAAAAGTGACCCATATGAATTTCCCACAAATATGTAAGGGCCATTAACTGCTCCTTTATATAAAATATCAGAAAGGTCTTTAACCTCATCATCTATACTTGTATCTTTGCTCGATCCTTCACTTAAGCCATATCCGGACCTGTCATAGTAAAAAACCCTAAAATTCTTTGGCATACTCTTAACAAGTTTACTCCATTCTAAATGATCAGCTCCTATATCAGATTCTAGAATTATAGTAGCCTTGCCATGGCCAATTAAATCATAATATATCTTTTTTTCATTTATAGAAACATACTTGCCCTTGCCTTTTGCTTTAATACTCATCTTATGACTACTTATATTTTCATATAACACGCCAAAAAATATTATTAAAAATAATACTACAAATATTATTTCTACAAGTCTTAATTTATTGATTTTTCTTTTTGGCTTATATTTATGCATACTATTAGAGTAAGGTAAAAACTTCATAGTTATCTTTCTCCTAATTTAAGATTGGGTCTTGCATTTAAATCTAAATCAGATGTTATCCCTTTCATAAACTCAAAATAAGCAGCGCTTCCTATCATAGCTGCATTATCAGTACATAAAATAGGATCCGGAAATAAAACCTCTATCCCCTTATTATGCCCTTTTTCGATAAGATTTCTTCTTAACTCTGAATTAGAGGCAACTCCACCTGCTATAGCTATTTTATCTACATTTTTTATCTTACAAGCTTTAAGAGCATTATCTGTAAGCACTTCAACTACAGCCTTTTGAAATGATGCAGCCACATCTGCTTTATTTACCATTTCATTTTTCATTTCCATTTTATTTAGATAATTTAAAACTGATGACTTTACACCACTAAAAGAAAAGTCTAAAGAATCGTCATGAAAATTAGCCTTCGGGAACTTTATGGCCTCTTTATTTCCTTCTTTCGAAAGGATGTCTATTTTAGGACCTCCTGGATACCCAAGTCCTAGTGCCCTTGCAACTTTATCGTAAGCTTCTCCTGCTGCATCATCTCTAGTTTCACCTATAACCTCAAACTTTCCAAAATCTTTTACATATACAATGAAGGTATGTCCACCCGATACTACAAGGCACATAAATGGAGGTTTTAGATCTTTGTGCTGAATAAAATTGGCACTTATGTGACCCTCAATATGATTTATACCTATTAAAGGTTTTTTACTTCCATAAGCTAATCCCTTTGCATATTGTATTCCTACTAAAAGAGCTCCTACAAGTCCTGGCCCATAGGTTACAGCTATAGCATCTATATCACTTAAATGCATTGAGGCCTCTTCTAACGCTTGTTCCACCACAGTATTTACTGCTTCTATATGCTTTCTAGATGCTACTTCTGGAACTACACCTCCAAATTTTTTATGTGTTTCTATTTGGGTTGAAATTATATTTGAAAGAACTTGTCTTCCATTTACTACAACAGCTGCTGCAGTTTCGTCACAACTGCTTTCTATAGCCAATATCTTTATATCTTTATTCATATTCAACCATCCTTAATATATTATAAAATAATCTTACCTAGTAGCATTTGAAATAATTGGTAACACTTTTATCTATTTTTACTTTAGCTACTATTTCTTATATATTTTAATTATTTATAATATAGCCTTATTAATATAACTCTTTTATCATTATATTATACTTAATACGAATTATATAATCAATGAGTTCGCAGCCAATAATAAATTTAATACATAAAATTATAAACCGCACTTGAGAACATAGGTTTTCAGTGATAGAATAATTACCATGGAAATAATATATTTAATAAATGTCTAGAAGGTTTTAGATAATCTTAAGTTCTAATAAAGGAGTAATGTTTATGTCATGCTATTATGCAAAGGTTGTGGTAAAGGGATCCCCTATATCTAAATCCAATTTTAAATTGTTTAATCTTAGTGGACGAGCTATTCTACCTTATAACTCAGGAAAATATCACGATAGATACGCCTTATATGAAGAAGAAATTGCCTACGCTACCATGTGTCAAAATCCTAATGTAACACTTACAGAATCTTTAATAGCAATATTGAAGGTTTATTATAAAAGTTCTAAACGTCATCCAGACACTAATAATATTACTAAAAGTATATTTGATGGAATAGAAAAAAGTGGTTTAATAATAAACGATGCTCAAATAAGAAGACTTTATATAGAAGAATTATATGATAAAGTAAATCCTAGATTTGAATTAGAACTTTACGCCGAAAGTAAGTACAAGATATCTTATAATATATGTGAAAATGAAACTTGCTTAGACCCAATAGAATATACTCCACCATCAAACAAGGTAGTAAAAGCTCCTTCTAAGTCACCTAAAGATAATTTGAAAAAAGGCCATAAAAAGTCCTGTTATATCTGCTCGAAATCTTTAGGTGAAAATGAAGGTATGTCTGCTGATAATGGCAATAAATTCATATGTGCAACTTGTTTTAAAAAGCTATTTTAATTTTCTCTAATACCTATTATATTCTAAATGTTTATAAGCCTTTCTTTTAATAGTTTTATATGCATTGGATTGGTCCCACAGCATCCGCCTATATATATTGCTCCTGCTTTATATATAGCCTCCATTTCATCTACAAACTCAGATTCTAATACACTATAAGTCAATATATTATCTTTTTCTTTTGGGATTCCTAAATTAGGTTTAGCTATTATATCAAATGGTGAATGTGTTTTAAATTCCTTGGTTAATGACAAAGCTTTTGACCTTATATCTACACAATTAAAACCTAAAGCTTTTAACTTATAATCCTTAAGTAACCTTACTATATCTTTTATTGTTTCTCCTGAATGAAGTCTATTATCTTCATTAAATGTAAAGCTTAAAAATATATCTTTATTTGTACCCTGGAAGGCCTTTAATGCACATAAAGCTTCTTCCATTTGATACATAGTTTCTATAAATATCATATCTACATCTAAATCTTTAATTATTTTAGCTATTTCATAATAAGTTTCGTATACATCTTTTGGGTCCACAGATTTATCTTTCATATCAACACCAAGTGGGCCTACATCATAAGCAACTAAACTATTTCCCTTTGACTTATTTGCTAGCTCTATAGATGCCTTTATTAAAGTTTTAAGTTTATAAGCATCACCTTTAAAGTTTATTCTATTTAAAGAAAAGCTATTAGTAAGTATTATATCGCTTCCTGATCTTACGTATTCTTCATGAACCTTTTTAATTAAATCTTTATTTTTAATATTTAACTCCGGTATACTTTTATAGTCATGTATTCCATTTTGCTTTAAAAACGAGCCCATAGCTCCATCTAGTAATATATAATTTCTTTTTACTTTTCTATCATTTTTCATAGATACTTCCTTTCTATTCGAATATAATAAATATATATTATGTTTTAAATATATCATAAAAAAAGATTCTTTATACGAAAGTGATCACCTTAAAGATTATTTTTATTATAGATATCTTAACTTTTAGGTATAATTTATTTTTAGGGGTGATGGAACTTTGATTATTACATCTAATAAAAGAAAGGATATCCAAATATACTATATAACTACTACAATATTTTTTATAAATCTTATACTAATCTTATTACTTTGGCTTAAATCTCCTTATATCACTCTTCCCATTTTCCACTTTTTTATATCTAATATGGCTATAATTAGAATATTTCCCTTGTTTGTGATTCCATTTTCTTTACTCGAAATAAAGATTAACCCTTTAGATCATAATGTTATAAAAGCTAAACTACCTTTGTTTTGTTTAATAGAGATTCTATTTATATTATATACACTTATAATGTTTAAATTAAATAAGGGTAATTTATTCAATGAAACAGCTTTAAATATGTGTATACTCTTTATACCAATAGCCTTATATCAAATAAAAAAGCTTCCAGAATGCAAAGAAGAAGACGATAGGCAAGTACAATGGCAAAAAGCCATGGGTACCTATGTGGAAAAGCCACCACTTACAACGACATTTTTTTGGAGGTACAAAATCAGCTTTAAGGATTTAAATAAAAACATAACTAGAAAAGAATTATTTAAAGCCCTTGTTAAAACTCTCATCAATCGAATATTTTTAACTCTAATACTTTTGTCATTTTTTATTACTTATTATTATGATAATAATAAGAGCATTTATCTTATAACCATAATATTAATACCTAGTTTACTTAATGTTATATACCATATTATTGAAATAATATTTAATCTTTCAACTTATCTAGAAGGTTATTGTAATGATGAATTTGAAGAAACTTCTAGTAAATCTACTAATATAACTTATTATTATGTAATTACTGATTACACAAGAAAAAGAGAAATAAAAATAAATTCTAAATCACCTTTGTACATAAATAAAGGTGATTATATGAGAATTTATTATGCTGCTCTAAGCAAAGAGGTCATTAAGTACCATAACATTCAGAAAAACTAAAAATAAGAAAGAAAATCTTTGTATTTTCTTTCTTATTTTCATATTAATATGATCTAAAGTATTTTGATATTTATTTCGATGCTATGCTTCTTGTTGCTATTATATTAACTCCAGTACCTGCTATATCCTTAACTATTGTATCCCCTACATTTATAGGAGCTTTTACTTTTAATCCCTTTAACGCTTTAATGCAATCAACTATCTTTCCTTTTGGTACATCTATCTCTGTCTTTACAGGTACCATTTCTATTTCTCCATTTTCTACTTTTACTGATGAGGTTATTATTCTTGTAGGGTTAGTACACTCTTTTATTCCATATTCATAACCCCTCTTACAGTTATTTCCGGTAACATTAATAGCTTCTTTTCCTTCCATTTCAACCTCAATCCTACATACCATAGGGCAACATATACATATTAACTCTCTTTTTTCCATATTACCTACTCCCTTTCTACCTTGATTGTGATCCTTTGGCAATTTGTATGCTTTAATAACATCTCTTTGCTTAATCTCACGGTTTCCATTTCACCTGGAGTAAGAATCCTTTTCTTTATATGCATCTCTCTTGTATCATCAAAATATATAGCTACGTAACAATCTTTATACACTTCTCCAACTCTAAATCTAATTTCTAATTGTTTTTCAACATTATCAGGATTTAGCCTCTTAGGAACAGTATATCTTACTCCTTCAGTAGCTATGATTTCTATCTTCTCGCCTTCAAATCTTCTTCCCTTTACATAATTTGCAGCATTTTTTCCTGCATTATAACTTTCTAAAGTAACGTTATCCACAAGATCATGAACATGAAGCACATTTCCCGAGGCAAATATACCTTCACTATCAGTTTGCATACTTTCATCTACTTCTGGACCTCCAGTTATATTAGATAGTTTTATTTCAGCCTTTCTTGATAGCTCATTTTCAGGAAGTAA
>CAYYWN010000026.1:0-15001 GCA_964474485.1 uncultured Clostridium sp.
AATCATAAAGACCTACCATATTAGCAATCTTATCACTATAAACCCCTGCAGCATTTATTACATATCTACTTTCTATATCCTCTCTGTTTGTTTTTATTATAAAATTATTTTCTCTTTTTTCTATGGATTTTACTAATGTTTCAAGTTTTAATTCTACGCCATTTTTAATAGCATTTTCTGCAAGAGCTATTGTGAATTCATAAGGAGACGTTATACCTACACTTTTTGCGTATAAAGCTACATAAACATCACCATTAATATGTGGTTCTATTTCTTTTATTCTATCTTTATATATAATTTCTAAATCATCACAACCTATTTTAATACCATTATCATAAAGATCTTTGATTCTTTTCTCATCCTCTTTATCAAAACCTATAACTAAAGCTCCTGTTTTTTTATATCCAAAATGTAACTGATCTTCTAACTCCTTATACATACTATTTCCCTTAGCGCAAAGATCTCCCTTTAATGTTCCATACTTTGCTGAATAGCCCCCATGGACTATTCCACTATTTGCTTTCGATGCTCCTGTTGTCACATCGTCTTCTTTTTCAATAAGGCAAATTTTCAAATTATATCTTGAAAGTTCTCTTGCTATAGCAGCTCCTACAACTCCTGCTCCAATAATACTTACATCATACATTGCATTCACTCCTTAATAAAATATAAAATTTATTATAAAAAAGCGAGAAGGTGTCTTGATTTATATTTCAAGTGCACCTTCTCAAATTCTCAGGTTAAATATTTATTTTATTTAATTGTACTACTATATATTTAAATGTTATTTAAAAGATCTTTCATATTGTTTTGGAAATTCTATTTCTATGCCATTTTTATTGGCCACTTGAAGAGTCCAGTAAGGATTCCTCAATAGTTCTCTACCTAACGCTACCATGTCCGCTCTTTCATTTTGGAGTATTTCTTCAACCATATCACAATTTTCTATTAACCCAACTGCAATAGTTGGTATTTGGCAGTTACTTTTTATATCTTCTGCAAATTTCACTTGGTATCCAGGGTAAGCTTTTATTGTTGTGTTTACTACAGCCCCTGAACTTACATGAATTATATCTACTCTATCTTTTATAAGGTTAATTATCCTTACCATTTCATCTATATCTATTCCACCCTCTGCATAATCAGATGCTGAAATTCTAAGTCCTATAGGTTTACTTAAAGGCCATACCTCTCTTATTTCATATAATATTTCATTTAACATTCTAACCCTATTTTCAGTACTTCCGCCATATTCATCTTCTCTTTTATTAGTTAACGGAGATAAAAATTCGTTTATTAAATATCCGTGTGCCCCATGAATTTCTATCATCTCAAATCCAGCCTTATAAGCTCTAATGGCAGCATCTTTAAATCCTTTAACTATCTCTTTTATTTCATCTTTTGATAAAGCTTTAGGCTCTCTATATTTTTCACTAAAGGAAATATCACTAGGTGCTACTATATAATCGGCTTTTGCCTCACACTTTCTCCCTGCATGTGCTAGTTGTATAGCTACCTTTGACCCATTATCTTTTACTGACATTGCAATGGTTTTAAGTCCATCTATATGACTATCATCCCATATACCAAGGTCATTATCTGATATTCTTCCATTAGGTGAAATTGCTGTAGCTTCTAATATTATAAGTCCAGCTCCTCCAATAGCTCTTTCTGTGTAGTGCACAAAATGAAACATCTTAGCCATACCGTTTTCATCCGCACTATACATACACATAGGTGGTAAGACTATCCTATTTTTAAATTCTATATCTTTTAATTTGTAACTCTCAAATATTTTCACTTATATCACCTCTATTTATCTATTTTAAAAAATTAATTGTTAATGTAATTTTACACTAAAATAGTTATAAGGTAAAGGATATATCTAACTCTATTAGTATATATTATTAATTTTCTTAATCTTTTTCAATCTTCACTTTTGTTTTTAAGAATTTAAGTACCATGTTTAGTTCTTAAAGTTAACCTTATATTATATTTTTATAGAACTTTCTTAGTTATCTTACTTAAGTCTAAAATTTTTAGCATTCCATAAGCTATACTACTACCACCTATAGTACTTATTAAAAATGGAACTACATAAAATAAGGCTGCCACATCCTTACCTAATATAAACTTTGCTATAGGAAAAGCTATAACCCCTCCTAGTACGCCTGTACCAAATATCTCACCTAAAATAGCTATTTCTTTTTTTGAGGTAATCCTAAATAATAATCCTGCAAGCAACGCTCCTATCATACTGCCTGGAAATGCTAGTAGCGACCCCACGCCTAGTACATTTCTAAGTAGTGATATTAAAAAGGCTATTCCAACAGAATATATAGGACCTAAAATAATAGCTGCAATTATATTTATGCTATGTTGAACAGGAAAACATTTTGAAGCACCTACCGGAATGTATATAATCTGACTTGCTAATACTCCAATAGCTACAAGCATAGCTGAAATTGTTATCTTTTTAGTTTTCATTTATATTCCTTTCCTTTCTTTTATTAAAATATAATAAAGCACAGACCAGTAAGGCCTGTGCTTTATATTTTATAATTACTATATTACACTTCCTACGCTGGCATTATCCAGATCAGGTTTCGGGTCTAAGAATTAGTCATTCTTACTCTCAGCCAGTGATTATCTAGCTCCCCTGTGTTATATTATGTTATTTTGTAAAAAAACCATAACCTTCTTATTTAATATCTTTTATTAAACTATTCATATATATATTATATATTTCATCATAGCCTACTTTTTCAGGATGATTTTTTAGCTTAGCTTCATTACTACACATTCTTTTTGTATATACCTTTATTTCTTTTTCAGTTATATCTAAGGTAGTATCCATTAATTTAGATATTATGCTACTAAACTCTTCTATATCTTTTAAATTTAAAAGACTTAAAATCTTATTTACTCGAACTTTATCTTTAAAAATATTTAAGTACTCTCCATATAATATGGCATTTGCTTTTCCATGAGGTATATTCTTAAAGTATGTTAATGGATAACCCATACCATGTGGTAATGAAGTACCTGTTTGAGCTATAACCATTCCTCCAAGTGTAGATGCTAACATAAGATTTTCTCTAGTAGAATAATCTATTTCTTTTTCTACCAATTGTTTTAGGCACGTTCCAAAAATCTTCAATCCTGACTTTGCAATAGTATCCGTAAGCTCACTAGCATTATTATTTAAATACCCCTCTGCTAAATGTGTAAATGCATCTATTGCAGTGCTTACGGTTACATCATATTCCATATCCATAGTATAAGAAGGATCTAAGAATGCTACATCTGGAAAAACACTTTGACCCAAATTCCTTTTTGTTTGATTATTATGATCTGTAACTATTGCATACTGCGTAACTTCAGATCCGGTACCTGAAGTAGTTGAAATAGCAATTACAGGTAAACTCTTTAAATCTTTTGCTTCATTTATATTGTCCCTATTTATATTAGGATTATTTATGAAAATACCAATAGCCTTTGAAGCATCTAAAGGAGATCCTCCGCCAAGGCCTATTATAAAATCTACTTTTTCATTTCCACCTATTAATGAAGCTTTTTCAACAGTTTCTAGTGAAGGATTTTCTTCTACTTCATCAAATATTATATAATCTATGTTGTTATATTCTAAAGCTTCTATTATATGATCTAAAGATCCATTCAGTTTTGATGACCTTTTACCTGTAATAATATAAGCCTTCTTCCCAAAATCTTTAAGTATATGCTTATTTTCCAGTACTACATCTTTTCCAAAATATATTTTGGTAGGCATAAAATAATTAAATAACATGATTATTCCACCTTTCAAAATTTTATATTTCTAAATTCCAAGAAGCATTGTTGCTGTAGCAAAGTATAATATTAAAACTAAAGCATCTACAATAGTTGTTATAAGTGGACTTGCCATTATAGCTGGATCCACTTTAAAAATCTTTGCTAATATAAGTAATAGGACTACTACAGCATTTGCAATAACTACAATAAAAAACAAAGTAGAACAATCAGTTACAGCTACATAAAAGTCTACCTTTTCTAAGAAATAAATGCTTAAAAAGTTTACAACCGATAACGTGATTCCTACAATAAGACTTACTCTAAATTCCTTAAATAACACCTTAGGCCAATCCTTAAGCTTTATATCCCCAAGTGCAAGACCTCTTATTACTAAAGTTGAAGACTGTGATCCTGCATTACCACCAGTATCCATAAGCATAGGAATAAATGCCGTTAAAATAACAACAGCTTGAAGTACATCTTCATATTTTTTAATTATGCTTCCAGTAAATGTAGCTGATATCATAAGTACTAATAACCAAACAATTCTATGCTTTGCTAAAGAAAAAACACTTGTATCTAAATAATCCTCTTCTGAGGGCTCCATAGCAGCCATCTTATAGAAGTCTTCTGTAGTTTCTTCTTCTATGATATCTAAAATATCATCTATTGTTATTATACCGACTAATCTATCCTCATTATCTGTTACTGGCATAGCTAAAAGATCATATTTTTTAAATAATAAAGCAACTTTCTCTTGGTCATCGTGAGTATTTACATACTTCACATCTTTATCCATTATATTTTCTATTATTTCATCTTCATCGCTTAATATAATTTGCCTTAACAAAACTACACCCTCAAGTTTTCTTCCCTTTGAGGTTACGTAGCAAGTATCAATAGTTTCTCTATCAATTCCAATCTTTTTAATTCTAGATATAGCTTCTTTCACTGTCATATCTTTTCTAAGGTCTACATACTCTATAGTCATTATACTTCCAGCAGAATTTTCAGGATAATTCAAAAAGAAGTTAATTCTCTTTCTTGTTTCTTCATCTGTATTTCTTAACACCTTTTTAACGACATTTGCTGGTAGCTCTTCAATAAAATCCACAGTGTCATCGAGATATAAATCTTCTACTAAAGATTGAACTTCCTTATCTGTTATGGATTCAATTATAAATTGTTGTTCTTTTTGGTTTATATAAGAAAAGACTTCTGCCGCAATATCCTTTGGTAATATCCTAAATATTATGAGTTTCTTTTCCTCTGGAATTTCCTCAAATATTTGAGCTATATCCACCACATTCATTTCAGTAAACTTATTTCTTAATGTTTCTATTCTCTCCTTATCTAAGTAACCAAATAATAAATTTTTCATAGCCAAACCTCCTTAGTAAGTTCGACCTTATTTTCATACCGTATAAAAAATAATGATTGCTCAATTATAATTGAGACACACTAATACATTGTTTTAAGTGAACTTATTATAACTCATATTATTAGTAAGAAAATGGCCTAACATTACATTGCTTATATTTAATTTTGTCCTATACCCGCTAGGGTAATCATCCACGACCACCATCTCACTTTCTGTTTTTATAAATTTAATCTTTAAATCAATTAAAACTTACATAATGTATGTAAGAAGTGCTTTTTAAATGATCATATTACTAATTATATCAGAAAATCAATTAAACATACATGGAAATATTCTATCTTTAGCTATCTTATGTACTTTACCCTAATTAAATATTCATAACTAATTTGTTTTATTACGGTGAAATTTTAAAAAGCGTCTTAAAGATAAAACATCTTAAAGACGCTGATTTTTATTTTATTAAGTTATGTTCAAAAAGGTCTTTTCAATATAGTTACTATTTTAAACTTTTGTTTCTTTCAGATACCTAAGCTATCTTTTTATCTTCTGGTACATCAAAAGGTGAATTACCATTCTTCCCCTTTGCAATGATAGGAAGTATAAGTCCAAGTCCTATAAGCACAAAAGGTGTAAGTAGATTTAAAGTTATTTGGAATTTCCATTCTTTTGAAAATGGTGTAACTCCCTTAGGGAACATACCCATTATACAAGCAAATGCTGTAAATACAAAACACCATAACCCTACTATAAATCCTCCATTTTTGCTTTTTATAAACTTATAGCCTGAATCAAACTTACCATCTATGGATTTCTTTAGTGCCATATATGCAAGGAATACCCATAGATATCTAAGTGGCATTACTACTGAATTAAGATCTAGTAACCAGTTAAATAAAGTATTCATATCACCTATTCCTATAGCTGGTATTATTATAAGTATACCTACCAATACTGCTGTTAACTTATATCCATTTATTGGTGTTCCACGTTCATTCATTTTAGCTAAACCTTTTGGAACATATCTTGTATCAGAATCTGCAAGTAAAACTTTAAGTGGTGCATCTATAGAAAATACCAGTGCTGATATTTGTGCCGCCATATTAGCTAAAGCATATATTATAAGCAGTAGATTTCCAAGTCCATAATATTCTCCAAGCATTTTAAATGCATAATACTGTCCATTCATTTTTAAATCTTTTGGAATATTATTAGCATCAAACATCATTCCCATAGCTAAAGAACCAAGTATTGCTGACACAGCAACCATAGCAGCTAAGATTATCATTCCTTTTGGGAACTCTTTTGATGGATTTTTAGTATTATTTACGTAAGGTGATATCTTTTCACATCCTCCTACCGCAAATACTAACATAGATATAGTTGTAAAATATGCAAAATTAAATTCTGGCATAAATGTTTTAAATGTTAAGTTTGTAGTAGCAGGTTTCATGCCTCTAAGTGCTGGTGCTGCTATTACAAGTAATATGTAAAGAATAGACATTACAAATGTTGCTGTACCAGCTATGGTACCTATCTTTTTTAGTGAGTTAATTCCTCTTGATGCAATCCACAAAAATATAAAGAATAATATCAATGTAATAGATTGTAGAATCATAGGATTAACTGATTTAATTCTACTTCCGTCTTGAAATATTGCCCAACTTAAAGCTATTAGTATAGACTGAGGCTTTTGTGCCAAATATGGTATATGAACTACCCAATAAGTCCACCCTGCAAAGTATGCTAGGGTAGGCCCCATTGTAGATCTTATCCATGATGAAACTCCCGCTTTCCCATCCTTAAATGTAGATCCAAGCTCTCCAACCATTAATACATAAGGTACAAAATAAATTGAGATCATAATTAACCATGAAAAAACAACTCTTAATCCTTGATTTGCAAAGTTATTTACAACGTTACCAAATCCCCAAACCATAACAAATCCCATTAAAGAAAGATTATACCATCTAAGTTTTTTTGATTCGTCGTCCATAATGTAAACCCCCTATTAAATTATAATATTTTAGACTTTTTAAGTTTATCATCAATTAATATCTATCTCAACTAGTACTTTTCAACTTTTTTTAAATAGTTTATATCTTTTTTAAAAATTAATGAAATAAATACATCTTTTTTATTATAATATGATACTTTTATCTCTTTTTATTATGAATATATTTAAAATTCTACTTTAAATATATTTTTCAAATTGTTATTAGCTTTATACGACTTTTAAAAGATTGAAACTATTTTATTATTCCTGTAGAATAAAAAAATATTAATGCTAAGAATACAGGTGATATGTATCTTATGACAAAATAATATACCTTGATTATTTTTATATTGTTTAATTTACCTTTATTTGAAAGCTCATCTATTATACTTTGTCTTTTGCTATGGTATCCTACAAGTATTACTATTAAAAACCCACCTATAGGCATAAGTATATTAGATGATAAATAATCAAAAATATCAAAAATTCCTTTTCCAAAGATAGTTATTCCGCCCAAAAGGCTTTCACTATCTGCTGATAATGTAGCGAAAATCCCTATACCAATTATAATTAGAGCATTGATTATAACAGCCTTTTTTCTACTCATAGACTTCTCTTCTGTATAGTAGGCAATTAATACTTCTAGCATAGACATCATAGCCGTAGTCGCAGCTATAGAACTTAATACAAAAAATGCCACTAACATAATCTGACCAAAAGGTATCTTTGAAAAAACTAAGGGTATTGTTAAAAATAGTAACCCTGGCCCTGCTTCTGGTTTCAATCCAAAAGAAAATACTGCTGGAAAAATAGCAACTCCTGCTAATATAGAAACTAATGTATCAGATAAAGCTACTTTTAATGAAGTACCTATCATATTATTATCTTCTCTAAAATAACTACTGTATGTAACCATAGTTCCTACACCAAGAGATAACTTGAAAAAGGAAAGGCCTAATGCCACTAAAAATGCATCTTTAGTAAGCAATGAAAAATCAGGTTTAAACAAAAATTCTAACCCTTTTAATGCACCAGGAAGAGTTAATGCCCTTATATCGCAGATAATTATTAATACAAATAATAAAGGCATAAGGGTTTTAGTGAACTTTTCTATTCCTTCACCTACACCTAGATATATTATTGTAGACACCACTATAATCACAAGAACTTGCCATAAGATGGGTTCTATAGGTCCTACAATAGTGTTTTTAAATGCAACATTTACAATATCCCCATTTATATTCTTAAAATCCCCTTTTAAGGCCTTAAAAACATAAGAATATACCCATCCACCTACAGAGCTATAAAAAAACAAAATCAAATAAGCGGTTACTATACCTATAGTACCCATATGCTGCCATTTAGATTCTCCCTTAATGGTTTTTATAGCCCCCACTATATTTTTCTTTGTTTTCCTTCCAATATAAAACTCACTTATCATAATAGGTAAGCCAACTAAAAGGATGCAACAAATATAAACTACTAAAAAAGCCCCCCCACCATTACTACCTACTAAATAAGGAAACTTCCATATGTTTCCGAGACCTACTGCCGAACTCAAAGTGGCAAAAAATATTGCCATACCAGATGAAAATGACTCTCTATTATTTAAATCTTTCATTTTTTATCTCCTTTCAGTGTTTTCACCTTATAATTTCATACAAAAAAAGCACCACGTACAAAATGCAGGAATTTTATCCGTGGCACAACCCATCTGACAGTTTTTAAACCTGTATCTTTTAAATATAAGGTTAAATAATTATACTTATTATTTATATATTCTATTAGTAAATTGATAATTATACAAATGAGTTTAATCTTATTTGTCTAAAGGTAAATGTTTACACCATCAATTGTTTGTTTTTTTCTTTAATTATTGATAAAATTCATATTTTAAATCAATAGTAGTTTTTGTAACTCATAAAATTTATAAAGTTAACTTATGTCCATTTATTTTAAGCCATTGCTTCTCTTCATTGTAATTTGGCATTATAGAATCTACTAGATTCCAAAAGTTTTTGGAGTGATCTTTATGAACCATATGGCACATTTCATGCAGAATAACATAATCTATAGCCTGTGGTCTTGCCATTACACATCTCCAGTTAAATAGTAATCTATTATCATAGGTACAACTACCCCATCTCTTCTTTTGTTCCTTAACTACTATATCCTTTGGCTCTCTATTAAGGATCTTTTCATATTTTTCTATACTACCTAAGATATAATTTAAGGCTTCCTTTCTATACCAAAGCTCTAAAGCTCTTTCTATATTATCCTTATCCTTATCTTTATCTTTTTCCTTAAGCCTTACCACAATATTTTCTTCCTCTATATAGACCACAGACTTTTTCCTTAAATAGTCTCCATATATTATAAGGTTATATTCTCTTCCAAGATATAATAAAGTCTCACCATTAATGAACTCTCTATTTATAGGTTTATAATCTATAATTTTGAAGTTATTTAGATGTTTTAATATCCAGTCTCCCTTTTTAGTGAGTCTTTCTACAATCTTATATTTAGGTAACCTTATAGGAGCTCTTACTATTATTTTATCTGGAGGTTCTATACTTATCTCCATAGTCTTTCTCTTGCTGTATATTATTTTATATTCTATCTTTTCATCTTTATATATAAAACTTTCCTTCATGTTCCCCTACCCCTATATAATTTTCTATTTTGGAGCTACCCTATAATAACTGGATACCTAGCTGTTAACTTACAAGACATTAGGCTTTGTGAAGTTATCTTAAATTAAAATCACTATATAATAAAGCCTCCAAAGTCTTTGCATGGGCTCTAGGTATTTTATTTATTGAATTACCAAATACTTTAAATATACTTTCTGCTTCCTCTTTTAAATTTGTATCTCCTGTAATTTTAAAAAGTCTTAGCATATTCATAGCAGCTACACTATTCCCTGAGGGTATCGCTCCGTCATAAATATCTTTAGGTCTTAATATAAGTTCCTCATTATCCTTACCGTATAGGAATAATCCACCTTTTTCTTTATCTAAGAATAATTCTATCATCTGTTTGTTTAACTCTAAAGCTTTTTTTATATAAAAATAATCTTTAGTTACTTCATAAACCTCAATAAGTGCCCAAATAATAAAAGCGTAATCATCTAAGTAAGCCTGGTAGCGTGATTCACCCTGCCTAAATCTAGCAAGCAATCTCCCATCTTCTCTTTGAAGTTTACTAAAAATAAAGTCTAAAGCTTTAGTAGATACATCTTTATACTTCTCCTCACGGAAGACCATACCTGCCTTTGCAAAAGCTGCAATCATAAGTCCATTCCAAGAAGTTAATATCTTATCATCCTTATGTGGATGAATTCTTTTTTCTCTATAGTCAAACAGTTTTTCTCTTATATTCTCTAATTTATCCTTTAAATCTGGCTTATCTAAATCCTCTAATTCTTCGCCAATTAAATTGGGTATATTACTCCCTTCAAAGTTTCCTTCCCTTTGTATACCGTAATAATTTATAAATAAATTACCTTCTTCCATATCTAAAACTTTGTATATTTCTGTAAAGTCCCATAGATAAAACTTACCTTCAACCCCTTCTGAATCTGCATCTTCTCCACAATAAAATCCACCTTCAGGTGATGTCATATCTCTTAATATATAGGTAAGTATCTTTTCTGCCACTTCTTTATATATATTATCTTTAGTTATTTCATAGGTTTCTATATAAGCCATAGCTAAAAGAGCGTTATCGTAAAGCATCTTTTCAAAATGAGGTACTAACCACTTTTCATCCACAGAATATCTAGAAAATCCAAATCCTATGTGATCAAATATGCCACCTTTGTACATGCTCTTTAAAGTGATTTTAACCATTTCTAAAGCTCTTTTTTCTCCTGTAGTTTTATAATAACTTAAAAGATAAGATAAGTTATGAGGGCTAGGAAACTTAGGAGCCTTACTAAATCCACCAAATACAGAATCAAAAGAATTTAAGAAACTTTCAAACCCTTCACTAAGAATGTCTTTTGAAATATCAAAGCTATCATCTTCACTATACCCTTTTAAAGTTTTAACTACCTGATCTGCTGTAGTTAATACATGGTCTTTGTTACTTACCCAAACATCATTTATACTTTCTAAAATCTCCATAAACCCTGTCTGATTATATTTAGAAGTCTTAGGAAAATAAGTACCTGCATAAAAAGGCTTTTTGTCTTTAGTTAAAAATAAATTAAGGGGCCATCCTCCCCCTCCTGTCATAGCCTGACATACTGACATATATACACTATCGATATCTGGTCTTTCTTCTCTGTCCACTTTTATAGACACAAAATAATTATTTAATATATTTGCCACTTCCTCATCCTCAAAAGATTCATGTTCCATAACGTGACACCAATGACAAGTACTATATCCTATACTTAAAAAGATAGGTTTATTTTCTGTTTTGGCCTTTTGAAAAGCTTCTTCATTCCATCCGAACCAATCTACAGGATTATAAGCGTGTTGAAGTAAATATGGTGATTTTTCATTTATTAATCTATTAGTCTTTTTATTTATTCCATCACTTAACATTGTGTATCCCTTCTTTCAATTTTTATTATATATATTAATAAAATTAAATATCTAATATATAGATTTAAACTATTGTTTTTATATATTTATTATAACCTAAAAAGCTATTGGATATTATCCAATAGCTTTTTAGGTTATTTTTATAAAAATATTATTTTAATAAAGAAATACTTGTGTTAATTACTTCTGGTGCTCTTTTAAATAGGAACTCTCCTTTTCTAACGGAACAATTAACTCCTACTCTTTCTAGTATTGCATCAAATTCATTTTTTGCATTTAACACTATAAAGTTTGCATCCTTTCCTACTTCTACACCATATTTATCTTCTATATGTAGAGTCTTTGCGCCATTTACTGTAATTAAATCCAATGCATTATTAATCTCTTCAACAGACATCATATGACAAATATGAATTCCAGCATCTAAAATATTCATTAAATTTCCGTTCCCTAATGGATACCATGGATCCGAAATTGAATCTTGTGCAAAACAAACATTCATCCCTGCATCATTTAATTCCTTAACTCTTGTAAGTCCTCTTCTTTTTGGATATGTATCATATCTTCCTTGCAAATGGATATTTTCAGTTGGACATGATATAAAGTTCATTTTTGATAATTTTAAAAGTTTAAATAACTTAAAGGCATATGCATTATTATATGAAACCATAGCGCAAGTATGGCTTGCTGTTGTAAGCTCCCCAATTCCATTCATATAAGACTCTGCAGCTAAAAGCTCAACAAATCTTGATTGTTCGTCGTCTGTTTCATCACAATGAACATCAATTAACTTATTGTATTTCATAGCAAGCTCTACAGTTTTCTTAACTGATTTTTCTCCCATTTCTCTTGTAAATTCAAAGTGAGGTATAGCACCTACTACATCAGCACCCATTTTTAATGCTTCTTCTACTAATTTATCTCCATCTTTATATGAATACATACCTTCTTGTGGAAATGCTATAATTTGTATATCAACAAGATCCTTTACTTCTTCTTTAAGTTCCATCATTGCTCTTAAACCAGTAAGTTTTGGATCTGTTACATCAACATGGGTTCTAAGATATTGTGTTCCATATAAAATCTCTTTTTTAAGCGCTACTCTTGCACGTCCTTTTATTTCCTCTGTTGTCATGTTTCCTTTTGTTTCAGACCATCTTTGAATACCTTCAAAAAGAGTTCCTGTTCCATTGCTTGCACCAGGCATACGAGCTGTATATACGTAATCTAAATGAATATGTGGATCAACATAAGGTGGAATAACAAGATTTCCTTCTAGGTCGAAGCTTTCTACATCTTTATACTTCGCTGAAATATTTGAACCTATTTCTTTATATACCCCATTTTCAACAAACAAATCAACTAATGTTTCATTTCCTTTTAATCTAGCATTTTTAAATAAAATAGCTTTCATTTAATAATCTCCCTTCAGTTTTTACTGTTTAATCTTTACTATTTAAATTAGCAATAGAGGAAGTTTAACATGAAAACATAAACTAGTCATTGTACTAAATATACAATAATATTTTAATATCACTGTGCATTAAAAGAACATATTTTTGTCAATATCTTTGTATTTTTAGTACATTGTATGTACTATATACCCAGAGTATAATAAATATTGCTTTTAAAAAATATTATTAAAGATATAAAAAGGAGACGTTATTATGTATGAAAATTTTAAAATGTCAAATATGACTTGGCAGGAATTTGCAAAGAAAAAAGATGATGTAATCATCTTGCCAATAGGTGCTACAGAGCAACATGGTCCTCATTTACCTACTTGTGTAGATGCTGTACTTGCAGAAGGATTTGCTTATCGCATAGCTGAAAAAATAAACGGAGTAGTTGCTCCAACTCTTTCTTATGGTTATAAGTCAAAACCATTAAGTGGTGGTGGCCCATTATTCCCTGGAACTATTGATTTAAATGGAGCTACATTACAAGCTTTAGTAATGGATATACTTGATGAGTTTGTTCGTGATGGATTTACAAAAATCTTTATTTTAAGTGCCCACTTTGAAAATGAAGCCTTTGTTGTAGAAGCTATGGATTTATGTTCTGCAAAATATGGTGATAAAGTTCAAATTCTTCTTACTAACTGGTGGGATCCAATGTCACCTCATGTAATTGATGAGGTATTTAATGAAGTACCATTCCCAGGTTGGGCTTTAGAGCATGCTGCTGTTACAGAAACTTCACTTATGATGTATTTTGCACCAGAACTTGTTAGAGAAGATCAAATCTTAGATACAAAAAACGCTAGTCCAGCAACTTACTATAGATATCCTATAGAAAAAGGTATCGTTCCTGAAACTGGTATATTAGCATCTGCTAAATCATCTTCAGCAGAAAAAGGAAAGATAATTGTAGATAATGTTATTCCAAACATTTTAAAAATAATGGATGAAGCTTTTAAATAAATTTATACGGAAAGAAGTAATTATAATATGAAAACAAAAGGAATAATTCTAACAATGCTATCTTCTATTACATTTGGATTTGCCTTTACTCTTGGACCTATGACCTATGGTGCTGGTGGAAGCAATCCTGTAACCTTAACCTTTCTTAGGAACTTTTTAAGCTTACCTTTTTTATTGCTTATTATATTGTTTTTAAAGGTTGATTTAAAAGTAACAAAAAAACAGCTTAAAAATTTAGTAATACTAGGGTTTATAGGTAATGCCATAACAACACTTATGTTAAATATAGCTTTTGCTAATATAGATGTAGGCATAGTAACCCCAATACATTTTACTTATCCAATGTTTGTAACACTTGCTTGTGTTATATTCTTCCATGAAAAGTTAAGCAAACAAAAGATAATAGCATTAATTATAGCTATGTCTGGTATAGGATGCTTTTTCTTTGCAGCTCTTAATTCTGCATCCTTTAATTCTAGTACATTAATTGGATTAATTTTAGCAGTAGCTTCAGGAATGTTCTATGCATTCTATATTATATTTATGGATAAGAGTGGTTTAAAAAGTGAATCTCCATTTAAAATAACATTTTATGTGGCATTAGCTTCAAGCATAGGCATGTTTTTATATGGTAATATTACAAGTCAACTTGTTTTATCTACATTAACACCTAAGTCTTGGGCTATATCTACAATATTTGCATTTTTATGTACAGTTGTTGCTTTATCCTTATTACAGGTTGGTATAAACCATATTGGAGCAAGTGAAGCAGCGGTTATAAGCACATTTGAACCTATAACCAGTGTTATTTTCGGAGCACTTTTACTAGGTGAGAAGATAACATTAATAAAAATTATTG
>CAYYWN010000027.1:0-14708 GCA_964474485.1 uncultured Clostridium sp.
TAAAGATAAGATAAAATTGCCACATGAAGAATAAAATCTATAGAAATAAAATAAAGATAAAAAAGATACCCAGAATTTAAATCTGGGTATCTTTTTTAATCTCCTGGTTTAAACCTTTTTGAATGGTAACCTTCTGTTGGTATTTCTAGGAGAAAGTTATTACTGTCTATCATTTCCACTAGTGGAGCCCCGTTAACATTATTTATATATAAATTTAAGTTGTTAACACTACCGTTATGAGGGTTGTTTTTTAATAAATTATTTAAAGTATCATCATATATCTTCATAAAATAGGGATAAATCCCTTCACCTCCTTTATTATTATTTTTACCATTAATTTTCTTCTTATACCGTCAAAAATCTTCCTTTATCCAAATAATTTGGTGAACGAATACAGTAATAAAAAGAAGGAATGCCATTACATAATATGGAATAGGGATATGTAGGAATGAAATTATATTTAACTAAAAGGAGAGAAAGTAATATGGAGATTAATTTTAATTTAAGCAGCCCTCAAAGAAAGGGTGAGAATATAGAAATTACTGTTGGTTCAAAAAAAGAAGTTTTATTATATAAAATTTTTATTGGATTAGATGGCATTTGGCATACCCTTCAAGACTTTAGCAAATCAAATACCTATAAGTGGATTCCAGAGAGTGATGGGAAATATGTAATAATGGTTCAGGGTAAAGCTAAAGATAGCAAGAAATCTTTTGATTATGTGACTAGGGCAGATTACATAGTTGGAATAGAAGATGAGAATATTATAAAGGAGGTATCTCTTGATAAAGAGGATTATTTAATAGGAGATAAGATAAATTTATCTGTAGATACCTATAAAACTAATCTACTTTTTAAATATTGGTTAAAAATTAATGATGGCTGGGAATTAATGAAAAATTATTCTCTAGAAGACACATTAAGCTTTACAGCAAATATTCCAGGTTCCTATGATATTTTAATAGAATGTAAAGAAGTGGATTCTAAAAACAACTTTGATGATTTTAAAAAGATGAGTTTTAATATAAAAGATATTGCTCCTGTAGAGATAAAAGATTTTAAATGTGTAAGCACTGATATAATGGTAGGAGAAGATCTTATATTTAAGATTAATTCAAAGAGCGATGAGGAAAGAATGCTTATTTATAAATTTTTCAAGATAGATTCTAAGGGTAATATGAAGTGTATACAGGATTATTCCACTAAAAACATAGTTTCTTATATAGAAAAGGTAAAAGGACAATATAAACTTCTTTGTTTTGTAAAGGATATGTATTCTAATAGAGAATATGATGATAGGGCAGTAATAAATTATGAGGTGGAACCTTATAAGAAGATAAAGATAAAAGAATTAATAGGTGATCTTAGTTCGCCACAGTTATCGGGTAGTGAGATAAATTTTAAGGTTATAGTAGAAGGGGGGAAAAACTTATTATACAGATTCATTATAGAGGGCACTTATAGTGAAGATACTGGGTATTCAAGACAAAATGGTTTCTTATGGAAGTGCAGTAAAGATGGCAATTATGTTATTAAAGCTATGGTAAAAGATATAAGCTGCGAAGATGAATATGAAGATATAAAAGAGATGGAGTATTCTATAAGCGAAAAAGCTAAAAGTCCGGTAATAATAAAAAATGTATCTGTGAATAAAAAGAAGGATTGTATAGTAAATAAACCAGTAAAAATAAAAGTACAAGCTGAAGGTGGGTTGGAATTAAAATATTCTTTTATAGTATACCTTATAGATAAAGAAGTGGAAATAATAGAATATGGAGATTGTAATTGCATTAACTTCACGCCAATGATTGCAGGACAATATTGTATAGAGGCTAGAGTAAAAGATAAATACTCAAGTAAAGAATACGATTGTCATTCGATTTTAGAATTAAATGTAAACGAATATGTGAAAGGGAATATAGAATATATTTTAATTAATCCTAAAGAATATTATATGATTGGAGATACTATAGACTTAGAAGTTATATCAGAAAATACTAAGGATACGTTAATTAAATATATATTAACAGTAGATGGACATTTGATTGAGGAAACAACTTTTATAAAAAATAAAAGGTATATATTTAAACCTAAATGTAGGGGAAGTTATTTAGTAGAAATTCAAGGGAAAAGTGTTCACTGTAAAAAAGGATATGATAGCAAAAAACAAATTAAGATAAAAGTTCATGATGCTCTCCCTGTTATTAATACTAAACTTTATATAGATAAAACTAACATTTATATAAATGAATCTGTTATTTTAAGAGTTGAAAATCAAGGCGGTATAGATGTATGCTATGAGTTTTATATTATGGAACAAGGAGAGTGGAGGAGGGCACAAAGTTACAGCAAAAAGAAATATTATGCGTTTATACCTTTTATACAAGGAAATTATAAAATCTTAGTTTTAACTAAGAGTAGTTACAAGAATTGTTCCTACGAAGATTATGATATTTTTGAGTTTAAGGCATATGAAAAAATCGTAACAGCTCAATCTATGGTTGACTATGCTCTATAAAAAAATTACAATAGATATATATATAAATAGGTGGTGATTTTTTGGACATAAAGTCAGCGGAAAATTTAATAAAAGTTCAGCTAGTAACTCAAATTATGAAAAGTTCATTTAAGGAAAACTCTGTTGCTTTTCAAATGGTTTTAGAGACCATGACTAAAGCTATGAGTGATGAAAAGAGCAGTAATAATTTATTAGAATCTCTTGGACTTGAAAAGGCGGATCTAAGTCAGTTAGGTTATATGAATGAACAACGTTTAAGTACAAAAAGTTTTAAAGATGAATCTATTTCAAGTCCTATAGGTAAAGAATTAAGATCAAATAATATGATAATTGAAGAATCTATAAAGGGGGCATCTGAAAAGTATGGAATAGACGAAAGACTAATAAGATCTATAATAAAGCAAGAATCAAATTTTGATCCTAATGTTAAATCTTGGGCTGGGGCAATGGGTCTTATGCAACTTATGCCTGAAAACGTAAAAGAAGAAGGTGTAAATAATCCTTATGATATAAAAGAGAATATATATGCTGGGACAAGACACTTTAAAAAATACTTAAATCAATTTAAAACTCTAGAAATGGCATTATCAGCCTACAATGCTGGACCGGGAACAATGGCTAGAAGAGGCGTAGATAGTATAGAAAAGGCAGATAGGCTTCCTCTAGAAACACAGCATTATATTAAAAAGGTCATGGGGTATTATAGGGGATAGTATAAAAGTGAGTATATATAGTATATTCACTTTTTTCAATAAGGATTTTTAAAATATAATCTAAATAATAAAACAAAGTATAGCTAATAACAGTATATTTATTAATTGTTTTTTGAATTACTAAAAGTTTAATTTAGATAAAGGATGGTATTATGGAAAGATTAGATAAGATACTTTCAAATTTAGGGTATGGTAGTAGAAAGGATATAAAAGCCTTAATTAAAAAAGGTAATATAATGATAGATAAAGTGGTTGTAAAAGATAATAGTATTCAAATAGATCCAAATAATTCTGTTATAGAAATAAATGGACAGGAGATATTTTATAGAAAATACATATACCTTATGATGAATAAGCCAAAGGATGTAATCTCAGCGACCTTTGACAAATATGATGAGACGGTAATAGATCTATTGGAACCTGATTATATAGCTTTTGAGCCTTTTACAGTAGGAAGACTTGATAAAGATACAGTAGGACTTATTCTTATAACAAATGATGGAGAACTTAATCATAAATTAATATCTCCTAAATGGAATGTGGAAAAGGTTTATTATGCAAAGATTAATAAAGAAGTAGATGAAAAAGATATAAAGAAATTTGAAAAAGGAATAGTTATGGATGATGGATATAAATGCCTTCCAGCAAAATTAAAAATAATATCTTCATCTAAAGAGGGTTCAGAAATAGAACTTACAATACAGGAAGGGAAATTTCATCAAGTAAAAAGGATGTTTGAAGCGTTAGATAAAGCAGTAACTTATTTAAGAAGAACAAGGTTTGGACCTATTTTGTTAGATGAGAATTTAAATGAGGGAGAATATAGAGAACTTTCTGAAGGCGAGATAGACTTATTATATTCCTGTGCTAAAAAATAAGGGAATATAAAAGATTAATCTCTTATAAAAAGATATTAGATATTTTGACATACCCAATAAAAGGTATTATTTTTAATGGAAGCATATCTAAATTAAAATAATATAAGATTTACAAAATATAAAATGTTTAATGCAATAGTAAGATAAAAATTACAATTTTATGTTTAAAATACCTTGCAATATTAAAAAAGGTTTAATATAATAATTATGCAAGGATTAATAGCCCCCTTTTTATTTACAAAAGCATAACCTTTCCCCAAGGGTTGTGCTTTTATTTTTTTAAAATTACCTTAATTAAAATTAGAATTTTAAAATAAAATATAAACTTGTGGCTTATTTAGCTTATAAATGGTAGAATAGATATAAGAGCATAGGATATAAACTTATATTTGAAAGAATAGATTGGAAATAATCAGTGTCTATTTATTGCTATAAATTAAAGAGAGAACATATAATCTTATTTTATTTTGCTTATATGTTATACTAGGATGGGTGACTTTGGCTTATTCTTTGAAGTTTATATTTTTTATATAAACTTTTTTTATTTACAGGAGGTAATTAATATGGAATTAAAAGAACTTTTAAACAAAGAGCAATATGAAGCGGCTATAACAATAGAAGGACCTTTGTTAATATTAGCAGGAGCAGGATCTGGTAAGACTAGAGTTTTGACATACAGGATAGCACACATGGTAGAAGATTTAAATATATACCCCTCTCAAATTCTGGCTATAACCTTTACTAATAAAGCAGGGCAAGAAATGAGAGAAAGGGTGAGGTCTCTAATTGGAGAAACAGCAGACAATATGTGGATATCAACTTTTCACTCTAGCTGCGTTAGGATTTTAAGAAGAGAAATAGATAAGTTAGGATATAAAAAAAGTTTTACTATCTATGACAGTTACGACCAAAAGTCTTTGGTTAAACAATGCATGGAAGAACTAAACATTAATGATAAAGATATTACAGAAAATGAGATAATAAGTAAGATAGGTAAGGCTAAAGATAATTTAGTAACTGCCTCAACTTATAAAAGAGAAAATGAAAGTAACTTTAGAGAAAATAAAATAGCTGAGGTTTATGAACTTTATCAGAGTAAATTAAAAAGTAATAATGCTTTAGATTTCGATGATTTAATATTTAAAACTGTAGATTTATTTAATGCACATCCTGAAGTGCTAGAGTTTTATCAAAAAAAGTTTAAATACATAATGATAGATGAGTATCAAGATACAAATAAGTGTCAATATGAATTTGTAAGATTACTTGCTAAAGAAAATAGAAATCTTTGTGTTGTTGGTGATGATGATCAATGTATTTATGAGTGGAGAGGTGCAGATATTAGAAATATTTTGGACTTCGAAAAGGATTATCCAGATGCAAAAGTTATAAAACTTGAAGAAAACTATAGGTCTATGGAAAATATATTAAATGCAGCTAATACAGTGATAAGCAATAATAGTGAAAGAAAAAATAAGATTTTGAGAACTTCAAATGAAAAGGGAGAAAAGCTCAAGGTCTATAGGGCTTACTCTGATATGGATGAAGCTCAATTTATTTCATCTGAAATAAAGAGAATGATGAAAGAAGAAGAAAAGACTTATAAAGATTTTGCAATACTTTATAGAACTAATGCGCAATCACGTATATTTGAAGATATTTTTATGCGTGCAGATATACCTTATAGAATAATTGGCGGATTAAAGTTCTATGATAGAAAAGAAATAAAAGATATAATGGCTTATTTAAAGTTTATAAACAACCCAGAAGATGAAGTAAGTTTAAGAAGGATCATAAATGTACCTAAAAGAAATATAGGGGACACAACATGTTCTAAGCTTCAAGAATTTTCTGTTTCTATAGAAGATGATTTATATAATGTTATGGTAGATGCTAAAAGTATACCAGGATTAACACAAAGAAATATAAATGCTATACTTAAGTTTACAGATTTAATGGATGATCTTATAGACATGAAAGAGCAACTACCAGTTTCTAAGTTTATAGAGTATATACTTAATGAAAGTGGTTATATTAAGGAATTAGAGAAAACTAATAATCCTGAGGATAAAAGTAGAGTAGAAAACTTAAAAGAATTAGTTTCAGCAGCTGTAGACTTTGAAAGAAGTTCAGAGGATAAAAGTCTTTCAGCATTTTTAGAAAAGACTACTCTTGTATCAGATATAGATAATTTTGATAAAGAGGCAGATACATTGGTACTTATGACTGTTCATAGTGCAAAGGGACTAGAATTTCCTGTAGTATTCATGGTGGGTATGGAGAATGGAATATTCCCTGGCAATGCATCTTTAAATGATCCAAAAGAAATGGAAGAGTCAAGGAGACTTTGTTATGTTGGTATAACAAGAGCTAAGGAAAAGCTATATATGACATCAGCAGAGGTTAGAAGGGTATATGGAAGAGCAGTTAGTTATAGTCAATCTGACTTTATAGATGAAATAAATCCGGAACTTGTAGACCACATTAAAGTGAAGACATTAAGGGAACCTAAAA
The DNA here is from genome assembly GCA_964474485.1 of uncultured Clostridium sp. Lineage (GTDB taxonomy): Bacteria > Bacillota > Clostridia > Clostridiales > Clostridiaceae > Clostridium_L. The sequence continues at coordinate 6,624 of CAYYWN010000027.1, forward strand.
AAAGAACAAAGGCAAAAGCGGAGTATAATCCTCATAGTTTAAGAGCAGATTACAGTGAAGAATCTTTTACTAAGGCATTAAATAGAATGGAAGAAAAGATACAAAAGGGTACAGGTGAATTACTTACCAAAAATGAAGCTACCATTGGGCGAAAGATAGAACATTCAAGATTTGGAGTAGGTACTATAATAAATACTTTAGAAGAAGATGACGATTTAAAAATAACTATAGCATTTGATAATATGGGAGTAAAACAGTTTATACTTAGTTTAACCCCTTTACAATTATTGTAATATTTTAAAAGATAGTTATAAGGAGTGAAGCTTTTGGATATAAATGAAAAGAGAATTATATACCTTATTGAAGAGCTTAATAGACATGCTTATGAGTATTATGTTCTTGATAATATTTCAATTAGTGATAAAGAATATGATAAAAAGTATGATGAATTAGTAAGACTTGAAAAAGAAACTGGCATCATACTTCCTTATTCTCCAACTCAAAGAGTTGGAGATATGGTTTTGCCCCAATTTAATAAGTATATCCATAAAGCTCCTTTATGGAGTCTTGATAAGGCGCAAAGGATCGAAACCTTAAAAGAATGGCATAAAAGGAACATGAAGATAGTAGAAAGTTATAATCAAACTGCAAATATTCCTTTGCCAAAGTTAACCTACGTTTTGACCAAGAAATTTGATGGGCTTACAATCAATTGCACTTATAATGAAGATGGAGTGTTAATTAAGGCCGCTACAAGGGGGACGGGAATTATAGGGGAAGATGTTACTGCTCAAGCTAAAACAATAAAAAGTCTTCCACTTAAGATACCTTGTGATAATACCTTAGAAATCCATGGTGAGGCAGTAATGACTAGAAAAGCTTTTAATAAATACAATGAAAGTGCTAAGGTACCCTTAAAAAATTTAAGAAATGGTGCTGCAGGTGCTCTTAGAAATTTAAATGTTAAAGAAACTGAAAGTCGTAATCTTTCTGCATTTTTTTATGATATAGGATATAACGAAGGAAGACCTTTTGAAACGTATGTTGATATGCTTAAGTTTATTAAAGATATGGGATTTTATTTAGATAGCTATATAAAAGTATGTAGTACTGTAGAAGAAATAGAAGAGGAAATAAAATACATAGATAATATACGATTAGATTTAGAATATGATATTGATGGTGTTGTAATTGCTATAAATGATATTAGAACAAGAGAGGTTCTAGGATATACAGTAAAGTTTCCAAAATGGGCTATAGCATGTAAATTTGAAGCTGGGGAAGCCACAACTAAGCTTTTATCTGTGGAATGGAATATAGGAAGAAGTGGGAGAGGTAGTCCTACTGCATTATTAGATCCTGTAGAGTTAGCTGGAGTAACAGTAAGACGTGCTACCTTAAATAATATGGACGATATAAATAGAAAAAAGGTTAGAATTGGGTCGGATGTTCTTGTAAGAAGATCAAATGATGTTATACCTGAAATAATGGGGGTTACTTTAGAAAATAGTAAAGATACTTTAGAGATTATTCCACCAACTAATTGTCCATGGTGTAATAGTGAACTTATATTAGTGGGAGCTCATTATTTTTGTGAAAACAGTTTATCTTGCAAACCACAAATGGTTAAAAGTTTAGTACATTATGCTAGTAGAGAGGCCATGAATATACAGGGATTTAGTGAAAAAACTGCAGAACAATTATTTGAAAAGTTAAATGTAAAGTCTATACCAGATTTGTATAGGGTTAAGAAAGAAGATTTATTAACTTTGGAGAAGTTTGCGGATAAAAAGGCTCAAAATCTTTTAAACGCAATAGAAAGAAGTAAAGATTGTGATCTTTCAGCATTTATATATGCTTTAAGTATTCCTAATGTTGGAATAAAGACAGCAAAGGATCTAGTAGGTAATTTAAAAACTTTAGAAAGTATAAGAAATGCAAGCTTTGAAGAGCTGACTACTATACAGGATGTAGGAGACATAGTTGCACAAAGCATATTGAAGTTTTTTTCTGATGAAAAAATTAATGAAAGTATAGAAGAGCTATTTATGCTTGGGGTTTCTCCTAAATATGAAGAAAAAGGCATAAAGGCTAATACTTTTGAAGGGAAGACAATTGTAGTTACTGGATCTTTAGAAAACTATACTAGGTTAAGCATAAAAGAAAAGCTAGAGTCATTAGGTGCAACAGTATCGGGTAGTGTAAGTAAAAAAACTGACTATGTTATAGTTGGTGAAGAAGCTGGATTAAAATATGATAAGGCCAAAGAACTTAATTTGAAAATACTTACAGAAGAGGATTTTGAATCGATGCTAAAATAGAAAGCATTCTTTTATTGGAGGAATAAATATGAAAAAAGCTATAGATTATCTATGTTGGGGATTTGTAGCTATTACTATAGTTGTTATGACGCTTACTGTAATATCTACCTATCAATACATATATATAGCATACTTTAATAATTACTATATGGTAGAAATGTTTTTAGCAATAACTATGTTATTTTGGTCTATAAAATTTCTCACATGGAGTGAATTACCTAAAAGAAAACTATATTCTTTTTTTTGTTTTTTCATAGCCTCAGCAGCTATATTTTTTAGAGTATCACAGGTATTTTAAGTGAAAATATTTTTGAGATAAACCATGAATAAGTTAAATATAACATGTATCTATTAATGTGAAGACTATTTAATAAATTTAATGAAAAATGCCTTTTTCTATATCTAGCGGAGGTTAGGTATAGAAAGAGGCATTTTATATGTAGTTTTACTTAGTATATATAAAGGGTTAATTTTTATCTGTATCCTTATATTCATCAAATAATTTATTGCAAGCTTCTTTATCTTTTTTTGATGCTATCATATATATGTTTTGAGTCATTTTTTCCATAAGATAATTTTTATATTTTAATTGGGATAATATCTTATTAATTACGATAAAAGATAGGATGCTAACGGATGACAAAATAATCATTGTGATAATACCTATAATTTCTATTGTAAGTAGCATTCATAAAACCTCCAAAGCTTAATTTGCATGACTTTTATAAATAATTATATCACAACACACACTCTATAGTACATATAATAATAATATAATAATATTTTGGAGCAAATATGGAACTAATATATAAAGTATATTATAAGTTAAATAAAAAGTTAATAAATAATGAAAAAGAATATCTAAAATCTATAGATATAGATAAAATATATGATTCTATTATAAAAGAATGTTGGAAGTATTCTATACAATATGAATTAATTCTTAAGAATAAAGAAATTTTAGAAATCATGCTATATGGCAGAAAAAGTAGTACGTTATTAAAATTCCATAAAACACCATGCGTTTTATATAAAGATTACTTAAGTTTTTTATATAAATGCAATAATGCACGGATAGATAAGGCTTATTATATATCTACTGGATCTTTTAAAAAAGAAGTTCTTAATGTTAATGATTATAGAAAATTACCTTTTAAAATAATATTCGAAGATAACGTGAGATTTATATCAAAACAAATGATAATGAATTCAAAATACAAAGATCGCTTAAGTAGAAATTACATAAGATTTTATGGATATATACCAGATTAAAATATGATTAAAAGTTATAAATTAGGTAATAATATATAATAAATTAATTATAATAAAGGCGTGTATAGGAGTTAAAAGTTATGAGGAAAAGAATGTTTTTGTTTGTTACTATAGCTATCATGTTAACATTTCAAGGGTGTATCCAAAAAAAAAATATATCTATACAAGAGGATAGAGACAATGTAATTATAGGAATAGAATCAATGCCTAAAGGATTGAGCTTTGAAGACACATATAATCCTAGAGATGAGGATTTAATTTGTGCCATTTTCGATGGACTAGTTGAAAAAGATGATAATGGAGAGATAAAAGGTTCTCTTGCAAAAGAGTGGAGTATAAGTGAAGATGGGCTTAATTATATATTTATGCTAAAAGAAGATATAACATGGAGTGATGGAAAACAAATTGAAGCAAAACATTTTGTAGATCTATTTAGACAAATACTTAGTCCTACCGGAGATACTAAAAGCATTTCAGAGCTATATAGTATTTTTGGGGCAGAAGATTATAATAAGGGTAAAAAGCCTCAAGGTGAAGTAGCTATTATATCTACAGACAAGAAAACTCTCCAAATAAGATTGAATTATAGAGATGATAAGTTATTAGATACTCTTTCTAAGCCTAAATATAGACTAAGAAAAAACTTTGATGTATTAAAATTGTGGAAAGAAAATTATAAGCAGATATGTTATACAGGTGCATATAAAATCACAGATTTAAAAGAGAAAGATGGAGAGAATATAATTGTTTTAAAAAAGAATAGTAACTACCATGATAAAGATAGTATTTTAACTGAAGAAATTATCTTAGATAATGTAGGAAATTCAGAAATGGCTATGGCAAAATTTGATACTAATCAAATAGATCTATTCTTTTCGCCCCCCATAAGTGAAATAGATAGATTAAAGTCTACAGAAAATATTATATATATAACACTTCAAGATTTTAATTCTGTAATATTTAATTTTAAAAGTCCCTTTGCTTCAAAAATAGATTTTAGAAGAGCAATTGAAGAAGCTCTATTAGCATCTTTAGATGAAACTCAAGTTAGCGAGAAGTTTAATTTAAATCTCTCTAAAGGAGAAATATTTAAAGATTCTAGCACAAAAGTAGTATTTTCAAATGAAAATAAAGATATTAAGCTCAGATATGATCTATTTTCTGCTAATAGTAAAATAAAAGATTTAGTAATCGAACAAAATAATAAAACTTTAAATATATTATGTGTAGATAGTGAAAAAAATAAATTGTTAATAGAATCATTAAAAGATATTATGGAAAAAGAATTCAATATAAAAAGTACAATTTATTATTATAAAGAGAAAGATATACAAAATGAATTAACCAAAAGAAACTATGATATGGCCTTAATAGAGTATACTCATATTGGAACGAAAGAAAGTTTTTTGAGGGCATGGTACAATACCCATGGTAAAGAAGTAAGTTATAATAGCGAAGTTTTAAATAAAAGTTTAATTAAGATGAAAGGTGAAAATGACAAAGTAGTAAAGGAACAACTTGTAAAAGGCGTAGAATTAGAATTGAAAAAAGACTTACCTATAATACCTATTGCTAATAATAATTTATTTATATGCAAAAGTAATGATATTGAAGGTATATACATGGATGGAAATGAAAATATAATTATTAAGAATATAACTAAAAGCATAGATTTACATGAATAACTAAAAGAAGAGGAGTTTCTTTTAGATAGTATGTAGGATGAAACAAAATAGATCATTATATTAAGGTCTTGTTAAAATAATCAATATATTAAAAAGAGTTTTAGATAAATAAAAGGTTATCTAAAACTCTTTTTCATAAAATTAAACCTTCTAAAACTAAGAAATTACTTATTAATTATTAGAGAGGTAAATCATATAAAGCAAACATTGAAAATATTTTGTTGAATCGAATACTTGCTTATTTATAGTAAACTCATCTTTTTTAATATTATATTTTATGTCTTTTATGATAACTGGAGCAAAACCGGAGGTTTCAGGAGTAGGCAAAGAAGGAAGTCTAAAATAAATTTCATCTATTAAATCTTCTGACTTTAAAGAGTAATGCTTATATCTTTCTATACTATTTATATTTGGAGATTCTGGCCAACTACATATTATACCTGAATTTATAATATGTTTTCTATAAATATATTCCAATTTAGCATTACTTTTTTCATCATTAGAAAATTTATTTTTAAATATTAAAGCTAAAATATAAAAAGAAATTTCATAAGAGTTATAATCTATGTCTTTCTTAGAAGAGTCTTTTAATAGGACGAATTTTTCTTCGTCACATAATTTAATTAATTCTTGATAGATATCTTTGCTAAACTCTTCATATTTTGAAATTCCTGTAGTATGGTTAAACAGTATAGAAGTAATAAAAATTAATGAAGTATTTGAGATTGAGGTTGAATTATTTAGATTTTCTAACTCATCATGGACTAAATCCATAATATCGATGGTTAGAAGTAAAATATCGTTATTATTATCAAATTTTAAGTAAATATTTAATAGGGATAATATGTTTATCTTTTCGTGAAGAGATAAATTATAAACTTCTTCTTTATATTTTAAAATCATATTTAAAATATCCTTAGAAAAATTATAATATTCATCTGAGTCTTCAGTTTTAGAAATTATGCTATAAATAGCATAACAATTCATCATTAAAATTTGGTTGGAATACTTAAATTTTTTATTTTTGGTTTCAAAATTTAATTCTTTTGTTATTGGATCTGAAATATCTTTTTTATCTACAAACAATCCTTCCTCATTTCTAAGGTAAGAAGAATAAAAGTTTAATTGGTGTTTTATTAGATTAATGTAGATGTGATATAAAGCATAAAGCTCTTTATCTAAATCTTTAAATTTCTTATAATAATTAGCAAGTTCTAATAAACATAAAGTTAAATAACCATTACTAGATATAGTAACTTCTTTTTTAAAACTATCTTCATCCCAAAACATATTATTTTTGTGAGTTATAAGTTTAGTGTTAGATCGTTTATAGATGCATAAAAGTGGAGAACTTTCTTTAAATGTGGTAATATCAAAGTTAGAAAATGTTTTAATTTTAAGCTCTTTTATAGGAATATTAATACCACATTTAGAGTTTAAAACTATATGTTTTGTAGATTCTTTTGCAAAATAAAATAGTTGACTTTCTATCATTTCTTTTGATAAATTGTTTAGTCTTAGAAATGGACCAATATATTTCAAAATCTTCACCTCATAAAATAATCCTTATATAAATGATATGTGATGAAAATAGAAAAAGTGCTATATAATCTATAATTAAAGAAAATATTTTATATATGATGGTTTAATTTATAGGTAGAGAAGATTAAATAAAAAAATAAGTGGTAACAATTAGAATATGTAATATAGTAATTATGTTGTATTTAATATTACGGATGAGACATTTTAAGTTAAAAAGCTATAAAAGTGGAGGTAATAATATGAGGATAGACAGAAGAAAAAATGATCAGATAAGACCAGTTAAGATTATAAGGAATTACACTAAATATGCAGAAGGGTCAGTATTTATAGAGATTGGGGACACGAAAGTTTTGTGTAACGCTTCAATTGAAGATAAAGTTCCTCCCTTTTTAAAAGGTAAGGGAGAAGGGTGGATAACTTGTGAGTATAATATGCTGCCAAGAGCTACAGAGGTGAGAAAAATAAGAGATATATCTAGATTAAAAATAGACGGTAGAACGATGGAGATACAAAGATTAATAGGTAGAGCTTTAAGATCTGTAGTAGATCTTAAATTAATAGGTGAAAAAACTATATGGATAGATTGTGATGTTATTCAAGCGGATGGAGGAACTAGAACTACGGCTATAAATGGAGCTTTTATAGCTTTAGTAGATGCTATAAATAAAATACATAATGAACGTCCTTTTAAAGTTTACCCTATTAGAAACTTTCTAACAGCTGTAAGTGTAGGTATATTTGAGAATGAAAAAATATTAGATTTATGCTATAAAGAAGATTGTAAAGCTAATGTAGATATGAATGTTGTAATGACCGAAGATGGTGAATTTGTGGAGATACAAGGAACGGGGGAGGAAAATCCATTTTCAAGAAAAGATTTAGATGAGTTATTACATTTAGCTGAAAAGGGTTCAAAACAAATGATAAATATTCAAAAGGACATTTTAAAAATGGATTGTCTTTGGATAGGTACTGGTAAATAGTTTAAGTATATATTTAAAAGATGTTTAAATTTATATTTAGATAGGAGTAGATAAAGTGAAAGATATTATATTAGCAACTAATAATGAGCACAAAGTAAAAGAATTTAAAGATATATTAAAAAACCTACCTGTTAATGTTTATTCATTAAAAGAAGTTCATATAGAGGTAGATGTAGAAGAAACTGGTACTACATTTATAGAAAATTCTAAAATAAAGGTTCAATCGATATATTGTATTTTAAAAGAAAGAAATAGAAAAAACTTTATTATATTAGCAGATGA